>CBDTYO010000414.1:0-3586 GCA_965364615.1 uncultured Bacteroidia bacterium | reverse complement strand
ATCTTCTCCCAGCTCAGACCGCCATCGGTGGTCTTATAGAGGCCCCGTTCCTCGTTCTGTGTCCACTCGTGCCCCGATGCAGCTACGTAAACAATATCCGGATTGCCGGGGTGGATCAGGATGCGTGATATGGTAAAGGTCTCTTCCAGTCCCATGTGTGTCCAGGTCTCACCCCCGTCTGCGGTCTTCCAGATCCCGCAGCCAGGATTGGAGGACCTGAATATATTGGCTTCGCCGGTTCCCACCCAGACCTCCTCCGGATTGGATGGAGATACTGCCAGGTCGCCTATGGTGGAAGTACCCTGATGTTCGAACACCGGTTTAAAGGAAGTTCCTTCATTGATGCTCTTCCAGACCCCCCCTGAAGCAGTAGCCACCCAGATGGTATAGCTCTGGCCTTTGGGGCCCACTGCTTCCACATCGGTACAACGTCCGCTGATGTTGGTGGGCCCGATAAATTGCCAGTGCAGTTCCTTGAAAGGGGATTGATCCCGCATCTTTTCATGGTTCTGGTACATGCTCAGCTTTTCCTGACCGGAAAGTACAGGGGATTTGATCTGAGCGCTGAGAATCGTGCCCGCAATGAGCATGCTGACAAAGAGTATTTTTGACTTCATGGGTTCTGGAATCGGTTAAACACTTAAAAGTAGTTAAGTTTTTGTTATTTTGCTCCAAATCCAGTGGCATGCAGATACTGATCGTGGAAGATGAAGCGCCTTTGATGGAGTCCATGGTGTCTTACCTGGGAATGGAAGGATTCCGGTGTGAGCAGGCCACGGATTACCATTCGGGTGTGGCCCTGCTTGACAAACATGACTACCTGTGCATGCTCATAGATCTGAACCTGCCCGATGGGGATGGCCTGGAACTGGTGAAGCTTGCCAGGGAGAATAAATCGGAATCCGGGATTATTATTATTTCAGCCAGAAATGCCATCGAACAGAGGGTGGAGGGACTTGGAGCCGGTGCCGATGATTACCTGGTAAAGCCTTTTCATCTTTCTGAACTGGTGGCCAGGGTGCATTCGGTGGCCAGGCGGACCCACATGGACGGAGGGGAAGTATTGAGCTTCGGGGTCATCAGGGTAGAGCCGGAAGAACATACCTGTTTTGTGGATGAAAAGCAGGTCGACCTGACCAGGAAAGAGCTGGACCTGCTTCTTTATTTCATGGCCAACCGGAACAGGGTGGTGACCAAAGAGGGCATTGCCGATTATCTATGGGGGGAGTACGGGGGAGACTATGGCTCCTATGATTTTGTCTATACCCATTTGAAGAACATGCGGCGAAAACTCATGGATGCGGGTTGTCCTGATTACGTGAGAAATATTTACGGTGTCGGATATAAATTTTCCCTTGAATAAAGGCGTATGAAACTGCTTACCAAGTCGACACTCTATATTGCCACCCTGAGCCTTTTCCTTTTTTTCATCATGGGAGTCATATTTTTCCAGGTGCTCAGGAACATGAGTCTTTCTGACCTGAACAGGGAGCTCCGCGATCTGAGGGAAGTGGTGGAACTCTATCTGGACGATTACCGGGGAGTTCAGGTGGGTACACTGCCGGGGATCGACTCCCTTGCGGTTCGTCCTGCAGGAGATGTTGCACAGACAGAAGATGTTTTCGGGGACACCCTGAAATTTGATGTAAAAGACAACCAGTACAGAACATACCGGTACCTGCAGTATGTAACCGAGAAGGGAGACGAGAATCTTCTGGTAAGAATATACAAATCCACCACGCCCACAGATAAGCTGGTGGAAAGGGTGACCTTGATGATCACCCTGATGGTGATCCTCTTCCTGGCCGGTATATTTTTCCTGAACAGGTATATTTTTGCCAACCTGTGGAAGGATTTTTTTGAAGCCATTGAGAAACTGAAGCGCTTCGAGACCACCAAAGAGCCTGTGATCCTGGGCGAGCAGGATATCCAGGAATTCGATGAGCTGAAGCAGGTGCTTGAGATGATGACCAATAAACTGGCCAATGACTACAGGGAGCTGAAGGAGTATACCGATCATACCACCCATGAGCTGCAGACGCCCCTGGCAGTGATTAAATCCAAAACAGAATTGCTGTTCCAGTCGGCCAGACTGGGTGCAGAGGAGATGAAATTGCTGGAGGCGATCAATGCCAGCGTCCACCAGTTATCCAGGCTCAATTCTACCCTGACCCTGATCACCCGGATCGAAAACCGGCAATTTACCGAGAAAGAGGAGATTGGGCTGGCAGCATTACTTGACCGTCATCTGGAACTGTTGGAAGAGCATATTGCTTTGAGAAAGATCACCATTGACAAGCGCTACCAGGATGGGGGAAGGGCGTTGTGGATGGATCATGGATTGGCGGATCTAATGGTGGCCAATCTGTTGAAAAACGCCATCGTACACAACATCGAAGGGGGTAGCATTTTCCTGGAGACGGGGCCCGATTACCTGGTCATACGCAATGACGGCCCCCCCCTTGGGTTCAGCCAGGACGAGCTATTTACACGTTTTGTCAGAAATACCCGGCGAACAGGCACTTTTGGCCTGGGCCTTTCGCTGGTCAAAAAAGTGTGCGAAACATATAATTTTCGCATAAGTTATCATTCAGATAATCAACAGCATACATTTAAAATTGACTTTTCGGGCTGAATTCTTCAGAATCTCTTCAGATTCAGGTTCTACATTTGGTTATCGGGTTATCAGGCAAAGATAACAACATAGCTAAAATTGGATAAAAAGACCATCTGGAGTGAGACACGGGTGGTTTTTTTTATTTTGCAGTTTATTATGATCTATTCTGTTGCATTCAAGATTCACATCTTCATCAGCTCCATTACATTGCTGGCAGGTATTTTTACCATTGCCCTGGCCATCCAGGGTATGATCACGAAGCGTGAGTATGGAAAAAGGGATTTTGCATTGTCGGTCATATTCAATGTGGCACTTTACTTTCAGCTGATCCTCGGTTTCCTCATCTACTATTTACTCAGGTCCACCCTGGAGGGTCCGCTCTGGGAAGTGCCCGACACACAGAATGATGCTTCGCTGAGGTTCTGGGCCATAGAGCACATTGCCCTGATGATCTTTGCTCTTTTCCTGACCCAGTTGGGCCGGGTGTATATCAAAAGATCCAAAGGGCCTTCCAGAAAATTCAGGGCTTCCCTTTTCTATTTCGGGACCTCCCTGTTGCTGATCCTGTTTTCCGTGGGAATGGCCCTGTTTTCAAATTGAGCGCCTGACCGGGCGATCAGGACAGCTGGGCCTTAACATGGTCTATCATCCAATCCACGATTCGTTCATAATCATAATCGGGCAATCCATCCTCCCATTGTTCCAGGGAATATATCCCTGTAAATCCCCCCTCCTCCATGATCCTCACACAGCGGTCAAAGTCAAAACCTGTATGGACATAGTTTTCATCGAACCCGTGGGTCTTGGCTGACACCAGGAGGGTATAGGGAGCGATCATTTTCAATGCCTCGTATTTGTCGGTCGACTCCGGATAATTTCCAAAGTCAGCCAGCAAGCCAAAATACTTGCTGCCGACTTCCTCAGCCACCTTTACCGGGAGCTTCGCGGCTTCCACTTTTTTGGCCAGTT
>CBDTYO010000413.1:0-3587 GCA_965364615.1 uncultured Bacteroidia bacterium | reverse complement strand
ACCATCCGGCCTCCTTTACTGGCACTCAGAACCAGTGAATCCCCGGTCATCCTCCAGGTCAGAAACTTTGGGAATCCGGCGATGCACTGGACGCTTCCTTCGCTCCGGGTCCCGGAGTACACCGGACTGAAAGGATCTACGTGGTAGTCCAGATAGCTCCCGTTTGCCGTTTTCAAAATAGCAAGCTCTTCATGATCCCAGAGCGAAACCCAGTGCAGGTCGCTGTCATTGACCCTGATCAGGGGGCCGGAATATCCTTCCGGTTTCAGGGAAAGGATCGTAAAGAGCGCTTTCTCACCATGGTGCCACTTGTTCGCCCAAATGCTGTCGGGCGAATCTGCCAGGGGAACCCAGTTCAGATCATGAAAAGCCTCCTGGTTCTGCCTGAGGATCATCAGGCAGCGGCCCATGAACCGGTATTCCTCCTCAAGCCACCAGGGATGGGCCGGGGAAAAGAGGTTTAATTCAGCCCCGTATCCGTTGAACAGGCAGATGGCCATCTCGCGGCGGAGCCTCCCGTCCCTCAGGTCCAGTACCCGGAACACCTGGAATTCAGGTTTGATCAGCCGGTTCAGGTTCAGCGGAGGGGACATCCGGATGGCGTTATGCACCCTGCCGGAAATGATCCCCGGCATGTCCTTCGGGACAGCCATTCCTTCCGAATACATGACCACTCCCTTTCGGGCATTATCAGCAGCATTTTGAAGTTCTGCGCTGGAGCTGCCGCGGGTATCCAGGACCACCCCATCGGCCCGGGTGTCCCTGATGATCCCCTCCATTTCGTGCAGGTGATCCACCCGGCGTGTGCTTTGATCCCAGGGATTGTAAGAGATAAAGAACGCGGATCCGTGATCCCTGCAGTAGTCTGAGATGGCCCTGAGAGAATCCATGCCCCCCGGAAGGTCCCGGAACAGATCCCACTGATTGCGGCGATCCAGTCCCAACCTGGGCCATCCCTGCCAGATGGCATAGATATCATAGCCCCCGAGAAGATCATCATAGCGATGAAAGAATTCCCGGAACGGATCGTAAGAGGCTGTCGCTGCGGAATAGACATCCGCATCCCAGGCGAACTGGAGCACTGCCAGGTAATCTTCTGCTATCCATTGCAGGTCCTTTCGTTCATACAGATGGTTGTCAAACTCCTGCAGATCAAACAGCCAGCGATTCCGGAACAGGTGGATCAAAGCGGATCTCCAATGGCCCGCGTATTCCTCTGTATACAACTTGTAGCTGACCTCCCCTCCGGGATACAGGACGGTTGAATACCGCTTTCTCTGCGCTTGCCTCCAAGATTCCCTTCTGGCGAGCAAGGCCAGCCCGCCTTCGGGCGAAAGCTCCAGCGCGGAAAACCCCATCTCCCAGGTATTATCCGGAACGATCAGTCCCACAGGACCCTTACCCGGACGGAACAGCGTGGCCCTGGCAAGGCCCGGCGGCCCGCTTCCTGTAATACAGGGCCGTGTGTCGCTTATGCCCAGGGGGACCAGGTTCTCAAGTTCAAGCGTATCCTCCGAATGATTGATAAAACGAAGCAGCCAGCATCCGTACCCGCGTCCCTGTCCGCTGTCTGCAAGCGTCGCCTGAAGATCAAGTTCACTGTGGGAATAGGTATTTCCCTCATCTGGTGTAAACTCAGAGGAAGACACAAGCAGGCCATTGACCACCATCGAAAAGAGCTGTGCTTCCTCCCCCGATACGGAGGTGGCGATCTCAGGAAAGTGATCGATCATGTGTGCATTAGGCTGGGCCATTAGGCCCGCCAGCGGGAAAACCGCCAGGATCCATGACAGCAAAAGGAGTGTGCCCTTTTTCATACTCCCTAATTTAGTTCTAAACATCCACATGATCCAAATCCATGCCATGCCTGGGGATCGCAAATGAAGACCCATTACATTTCCCACCTGTCCTGCATGCATGCAAACATCCCAACCATCGAAGGGATTACCTGCCTGTCCGATGAAGTGGAATTCGGAAATTACAGGCTCGAAAACGGCCAGATAATGCCTTCCTCAGCGCCCGGATTCGGGATGCAACTGCTGGTCAGGGATCCCTAACGAAGCGGGTCTAAGGCTTGATTTTCTCAAACAACCCCGTCAATTTGCTCCTGTAGATATCGGTGATCTGGGCTTCATGATCCCCGATGGGTTTTACGGGAATGAGATCCGTTACCTCGGGGTAGCTTAATTCAGATTCATAGAGCAGATCGATCGCTGCCCGCAAAGTCTGGTGAACCGTTTGCTTGCTTTCCATTTCCTTTAGACCCATCTGCATGCCCAGGTTTTGCATTTCGTTCCACTGAAACCAGAAATAAGTCGGCAACATGGCAGAGATGATTGCATATGCCTCGAGTTTTGGTTCTTCCACTTCAAAGGTGTTTCCCAGTGCCCTCAGCAATTCAAGCAACGATTGCTTCTCGCTATCAGGATATCCGGCCGAAAATGAAACCGGGTTATACCCTTCATTGATGTAGGATGTGGCATTGGGGATCACGCGTGCAATTTTCATAGTGCCCAGTTTTGCAGCCATTTTTTCGATGCTGATCTTCGGGGCGAAGGAAACTACCTGGGTTTGTTGGGTAACCGCTTCCTGGATCTGGTCCATCGTTTCCATAATGACGGGGGGGTGCAAGGCAATGACCACTACCTCCTGTTTGGCTGCAACCAGGCAGGAATCGGTGGTTTGAATTTCCGGGAACTTCTTTTGAAGCGCCGTCAGCACTTCCGAACTGGTATCGCACACCTGCACGGAAGGCAGTTCGATCTGCTTGTTAGCCAGGGCTTGAAGAACGATTTTCGTGATTCTTCCGCCCCCGATAAAACCGATTGATTTTTGTTCCATGATTTTAAGGGTTAATGGTTTAAAAATTCAGTACATAATTAAAGATCAATCCGACCATGACAATTCCGACAGCCACCACTCCGATAAAAACGCCAATGAGCTGCCACTTCAAAACTTTCTTGAGTATAATGATCTCCGGCAGAGACAATCCAATGACGGACATCATGAATGCCAAAGCAGTTCCTAAAGTCACCCCCTTTTCTATCAAAACACTTACAATGGGGATGATCCCTGCGGCATTGGAATAAAGAGGAATGCCCACAAGGATGGCCAATGGGACAGAGTACCAGTTCTGGCTGCCCAGAGCTCCCGCCAGATATTCATCAGGCACAAACCCGTGCGCTCCTGCTCCCACTGCAATGCCAATCAGGATGTAAATCCAGATTTTGCCCACGATCTCACTGACCACTCTCCCACCGGTGGAAATCCTCTGGTCAAAGGTCAGCGAATCCTCCTGCTCAAGGCTTTGCCTGGCCTGGGTTTCATAGACCCAATCGGCCACATAGCGTTTCAGGTTCAGTTTTTCAAGGACGAAGCCGGCCAGAATGGCTATGCTGAGGCCTGTGAGCACATAGATCAGGGCCACCTTCCACCCGAACAATCCGATCAGCAGTACAAGCGCCACTTCATTGATCATAGGAGCAGCAATCAGGAAGGAAAACGTCACCGCCCCGAAGATCAGCGTATAGATCAGCGCAATGGTCGTCGTGGTCTCGGCCATGACCTGCCACAGCCGCCCGCCACCC
>CBDTYO010000412.1:0-3591 GCA_965364615.1 uncultured Bacteroidia bacterium | reverse complement strand
AAAAATCCGATCCAGGAAAATAACTGTCCATAAAGCCCACGCTGTCGAAGGGATCCAATGCAGCCACCAGGGTATTGTTTGTTTCCTTGATGGCCCTCACATGCCGCACAGCGATATAGCCAGCTACTCCGATTACAGCAAAATTCTTTCCAGCTTCACTCATTTTACACGTCCGGTTTTTGTGACCCGTTCCCCATCCAGTTTGTATTCTTCTCCGCTCTCGGGACAGGTGGCCAGTCTCTTTTCATTGAATACCAGGCGGTGACCGTATTCACTCATCCAGCCTACCTGCCTCGAAGGATTACCCACCACCAGGGCATAGGGCAGAACTTCGCGGGTGACCACGGCGCCTGCCCCTATGAACGCAAATTTTCCGATTTTGTTACCACAAACAATGGTGGCATTGGCCCCGATGGTGGCCCCTTTCTCCACCACCGTTTTCACGTACTCGTCGCGTCTGACCACCGCGCTTCGCGGATTGACCACATTGGTGAAGACCATGGAAGGGCCCAGGAACACATCATCTTCGCAAATGACCCCTGTATAAATGGATACATTATTCTGCACCTTCACATTGTTACCCAGGGTCACATCGGGCGAGACCACTACATTCTGGCCCAGGTTACACCCTTCTCCAAGCTTGCATCCTGTCATCAGGTGACTGAAATGCCAGATCCGGGTTCCCTTGCCGATCTCCACACCCTCATCAATCACCGCGGTTTCGTGGGCAAAATATTCCTGCATAATTAGCTTTTAAAAAAATGACAAATGTGTTCCGAAATATACTCCAGCTGGTCCTTTTCCAGTTCCGTGTGCATGGGCAGGGAAAGTACCTGGCTGCACAATGCTTCAGATACCGGCAGATCTCCCTCAGCATATCCCAGGTCCCTGTATGCCTTTTGCAGATGAAGGGGCACCGGATAATATACCATGGAAGGAATCTCCCTCTCCTGCAGGTAGTGCTTCAGGGCATCTCGCCGGGAGGAAGGCAGCCGCAGGGTATACTGGTGAAATATGTGGGTGCTGAAAGGGGACCGCTTGGGCACGCTTACCCCGGGCAGGTCTTTGAGGGTGGCATCGTACCAGGCGGCTGCCTCTTGCCGCCTCAGGTGATAGGCATCCAGGTGTGCCAATTTCACCCTGAGTATGGCGGCCTGCAAGGTGTCGAGACGGGAGTTCACACCCACGTGTTCGTAATGATATCTGCGGTCCATGCCATGATTCACCAGAGAGGCAATCCGTTTCCCAAAGACGGGGTCGTTGGTAAAGATGGCTCCCCCATCCCCAAAGGCTCCCAGGTTTTTGGAAGGGAAGAAGGAAGTACATCCCAGGTGTCCGATGGTCCCTGCTTTTTGCCCCGGGGCCCCTTCCGGTATAAAATCGGCTCCCAGTGCCTGGGCGTTGTCTTCGATGACATACAGGCCATTGATCCTGGCAAATTCCATGGTAGATCCCATGTCGGCACATTGTCCGAACAAATGCACGGGGATGATGGCCCTGGTGCGTTCCGAAAGGGCCTTTTCGAGCAGGGCAGGATCCAGGTTGAAGGTATCGGGAAGCACATCCACGAAGACAGGTTTTAATCCCAGCAGCCTGATCACCTCCACTGTGGCAATGAAAGTAAAGGGAGTGGTGATCACTTCATCTCCGGGCTGAAGCTCCATGGCCATGAGAGACACCTGCAGGGCATCGGTCCCGTTTCCACAGGCAATGGTGTGTTTGACTCCCAGGTAGGCAGACAATTCCTCCTGAAAAAGGCGGACATCCTCTCCCCTGATAAAGGCAGTGGAATCAATGACCCCCTGAATGGCATGATCGACTTCATTTTTTATCTTAAGGTATTGACCATGAAGGTCTACCATCTTTATTTTATTCATTGTAACAGCCGAGGAAAAATTGTATACGAATATAGTAAAAATTGCGGGTTGATAACTTCGTTTTGAATTCCTCAGCCGACTGATTACATTTACCTCCTAATTGATCCTCGATGATTCTCGGAAAATATATCAGAGAGCTTTTGGATGCTGGTAAGCGGGTCATTCTGGCAGGATTTGGAAACCTTGAAGTAAGCAAGCCTGATGAGGCCCAGTCCCCCTCAGGCAGCAGAATTGATCCCCCCGGAATTTCTGTTCGTTTTGACAGTTCCTACAGCAAGGACGACGGACTGCTGTCTTCGGCCTACGCCGAGGGAGAGGGATTGGACAAGGACGAAGCCCAGCAGCGTGTCCTGGAACTCATCGATGCCATCAAGTTTGCCCTGGACCGGGGTGAATCCTATTCCCTTCCCGAGACGGGAACTTTCAGCAGGGATGATGACGGCAAGGTCAGGTTCCGGGTGGATCCGGCCTGGTTGATCGAGCCCGATCAGTACGGACTGGAGTCGCTTGATTTGCTGGAACTGGAAGATTTGCCCCCGGAAGAGGAAGTTGCAGAAGCGGCCCGGACTGAAACAGCAGGTTCAGTGACCCCTTTGGCACCCCCCAAGCCCAAACCCAGGCCCATGAGGTGGAGGATCATCTGGATGGTGGTTTTCCTGCTGATCATTGTGCTGGCGGTGCTGATCCTGCTTCCCCCCCGGGAGACTGAGGATGGGGAGCGTACACAGCGATTTTGGAACAGGAAAGCGGCAGAAGAGCAGGTAGACCTCCCCGACGACACCCCTGTTGACCCAGCTGAAACCACTGAGCAACAGGATGAAGGGGAGGATATGGAAACCCCGGTGGTGGAAGAAATCAGGGAAGAAGTCAGGGAAGACCCAACACCGGTGGAAGCGAGCCACCAATACTTTGTCATCGCCGGAAGCTTCTCGAATCTTGGCAATGCCAGCGACCTGCAGGACCGGCTGAAACAGCGGGGTTTTGAAGCAGAGGTCCTGATCACCGAAAACCGCATGTACCGCGTAAGTGTGGCTTCCTATGCCACCAAGGCCGAAGGCCAGCAGGGACTTGAAGCGATCAAAAAGCAGCAGGGCTTGGAATCCTGCTGGCTCCTTTCTAATTGATTTCTGCTCCGTTCATGGCCTCCCCCGAGGGTTCCACGAAATGAAGCGTGCCATCCGGATTTTCCGAGAGCAATATCATTCCCTTGGATTCAATTCCTTTGATGGTCCTGGGGGACAGGTTGGCAAGCACACACACCTTTTTGCCAGGCAGGGCGCCTGCCTCATAATACTCCGCGATGCCCGACACAATGGTGCGCACCTCCATGCCCAGGTCCACCCTCATCTTGATCAGTTTCTTGGTTTTGGCCACTTTTTCAGCTTCCAGAATGGTCCCCACCCGAAGATCCATCCGGGTAAAATCGTCAAAGGTGATCTCCTCTTTCTGGGGAGATACCGCGACGGGCTCCTCGTGGTCTTCTGCGGTGCGATGAAGCTTGTCCAGCTGGGCCTGGATCTGCTCGTCCTCGATCTTCTCGAACAGGAGGGAGGCCTCCCCCAGAGCATGTCCGGCTTCCAAAAGGTCGGGCTTTCCGATCAGGTCCCAGTCTTTTCCCTTGAATTGCAGGAAACCCCTTAGCTTCTCCATGGAGAATGGCAGGAAGGGATCGAGAAGTAGGGTCAGGCTGGCAGAGATCTGAAGGGCGATATTC
>CBDTYO010000411.1:0-3608 GCA_965364615.1 uncultured Bacteroidia bacterium | reverse complement strand
TTTACAGTAATAATTCAGGGCCGCTTCCAAGGCTTTCACGTTGGGCGTATCGATACAGATCGGAGGATCATCGGCCGCATCGCGAACCTCCTCGATCATTCGAACCAAAAGGGCGGGCTCATCGGCTCCGCCATGATCTTCTTTGACAAACCTTTTCAAATCGGCGATTGGGTCCTGGTGAACGGACTGGAAGGTCTTGACGGACAGTCATTAAAAACTGCTGCAGGAACCCCCCAGCCCGACGGTACCATTGTATTCGAAAATGTTACCTTAGGACCCCGCGGACTGGCCCTGGTGAACGGATATAACTTTGTGAGAGGCACGGCCCTGGTGAATGGTGCCTCCTTTATCCGGGGAACTGCCCTGGTGAACGGATCCACCGTCAATGAAAGCAGCAATTCGGGAACCATCCTGGTATTTGATGGTACGGATGTAACTCCGGATACCACTGCCCCGGATCTGGTTCTTTCGCCCATCAGTTTTATCACGGGAACCACAGCGGGTCAGCACTGGATTGTTCCAGGCACCTATATTTCCAACAATTTTGATATTTCCTACGGACTGGGTAAGCTCACCATCGATCCTGTTGATGTAGCTGTTACAGCCAATGCAAAAAGCAAGACCTATGGGCAGGCCGACCCGGAACTGACCTATCAGGCCTCAGCCCTTGAAGGCACCGATCAGTGGACCGGCAGCCTTTCCAGGGAAGCGGGTGAAGACGTGGGCCTCTACCAGATCCTTCAAGGGACCGTGGATGCCGGGGAGAACTACATAGTAAACTTTACTCCCGCGGATCTGGCCATCGCACCTGCGTCTCTTACCGTAGCAGTTGAGGCAGAAGACAAGGTATATGATGGAACCAGAGAAGCTGTGGTCCTGTTATCAGACGACCGCCTGGCCGGCGATACCCTTGAGTTTTCCTACACTTCAGCCCTCTTTGCGGATAAAAATGTGGGAACAGACAAAACGGTTTCTGTCCAGGGAATTGAGGTAAGCGGAGCTGATGCAGGGAATTACGAAGCCAACACTGCGGCCGAGACCACGGCCAGCATTACCGCCAGGGATCTGGTGATCGGTATCAGTGCCGAGGACAAGGTCTATGATGGTACAGCTGTGGCCGCTACATCAGCCCAAATCCTGAATGGATTGGTGACAGGAGATGCCGTTTCGGTGAGTTCAGCTGACGGATTGTTTGACAACAAAAACGTGGGCAGCAATAAGCCTGTCACTGCCAGTGTTTCAGCATCGGGAATTGATGCGGGCAACTACCTGGCCAATGCCACGGCGGAAGCCACAGCCAGCATCACGGTCAAAGACCTGGTGATCGGACTGAGCGCCGACGATAAGGTCTATGACGGGAATACCGATGCGGTCACCACAGCCTTTATTTCAGGGGGACTGGTGGATGGAGATGATGTGAATGTCTCTTCGGCCAACGGCCTGTTTGACAATGAGAACGTGGGCAGCGCCAAACCCGTAAGTGCTGAGGTAAGTACCTCTGGGCTTGATGCCACCAATTACCTGGCCAACTCCACGGCAGAAACCACCGCCAGCATCACGGTCAAGAACCTGGTGATTGGTATTACGGCCGAGAATAAGGTATATGATGGGAATGCCGGCGCGGTCACTTCGGCCTTTATCTCTGAGGGACTGGTGATTGGCGATGATGTATCTGCCTCCTCTATCAATGGCCTGTTCGACAACAAGCACGTGGGCAGTGCCAAGCCCGTCAGTGCCGATGTAAGTACCTCGGGACTTGACGCCGGCAACTACCTGGCCAATTCCACAGCCCAAGCCACGGCCAGCATCACGGTCAAGGACCTGGTGATCGGTCTGATTGCCGAGGACAAGGTCTATGATGGAAACACCGTGGCCGTCACTTCGGCCTATGTCGTGGATGGACTGGTGGATGGAGATGCAGTGAGTGTCAGCTCCACCGGCGGATTGTTTGGGGATAAAAACGTGGGCACTGGCAAGGCGGTGAATGCCTTCGTATCGGCCTCGGGGGCAGATGCGGGGAATTACCTGGCCAACGGCAGCGCAAGTGCCACGGCCGATATCACTCCCCTGGAAGTGTTGGTGACTCCCGATGAGCCCTTCCTGTACATCAGTGAAGGCGATCCGTTGCCGGTGTTTGCCTTCACCTACCTGGGCTGGATCCCGGGCGATGCAGGCAATGATGGCTACACCGTATTGCGCGATCCGGACGGAGCATCCTACGATCCCGCCTCGAGTACATCTGCCGGGACTTACACGGTGGCACCAACACCCGCCAACGGCAACTATAGCTTCCTGGTGGAGACAGGGGTGCTCCATGTGAATCCCAGTGGTCCGGGGACCAGGGCCGTGAAGCCGGTATTGAACTGCATCGAGGAGATCGGTACGGATTATTACATCGCCAATTTCGAGTACAAAAATGAGAACGACGTGGGGGTATACATCCCCTTGGGCGAGGATAACCTGCTGACTGGAAGCGGGATCGACTGGGCGAATTCCGACCCGGTCCCCACCTTCTTTGAACCGGGAGGAGGATCTTTCAGGGTCTTCTTTGATGGAACAGATTTATCCTGGACCGTCAGCAGCAAGGAATCTGACCAGAAGGTCCGCAATGCGGCCAATGCCAATTCCAGTTCCACCAAATGCAGGGGGAACGGCAATGGCAATGGCACAAAGTCAGCCACCGTTGCCACGGATGTGAATGAGATCCTGCCGGCTCAGGATGAGCTGGTTGCCTATCCCAATCCTGTGGGTGAGAAGCTCTATATTTCCATGAAAGACATCGAGCATTACAAGATGATCGTGCTGTATGACTTTGCCGGAAGGTCGCATCCGATCACCAGCATCGATAAGCGTTCAGACCGGCTGGAGATTGAGATGATCCATCTGTCACCGGGACACTACTTCATAAGGATCGAGATGGAAGATTCCACCCAGGTGGTGCCCATCATTAAGCAATAGCCAATGATTTAGCCTGATAATTGTGCTTGATTGTGTGAAGAGGGTGTCCCAAAAGGGGCACCCTCTTTTTTTTAGGTGAGGGCCTTCTGAATATAGGGAACGATGGCATCGTTTATGGGATGGGTGGTGCCATCGTAGGTGAGGGTCACAATGGGTACCCCGGTGAGTTCCCTGATCCGCAGGGTCATGGCCTCGGTGACCAGGGCCGGACAGCAGAACGAGGGATTGGTCTGGACAAACAGGGAAACTTCCGGGTAATTTTCCACGATGTAGAATATCTTCAGGATGTTGTCATAGGACTCCCCACCATGCAGGAGGCTGATATTGAAATGCTCCAGTTTCTTTTCCAGTTCTTTGGGCCTGATCACAGGAGCCGGTCCCAGGTACTTGACGAAGGGTTTGTAGTAGCGCTCGTCCATGTACTTGACCACATTGAGCAGGATCCGGTTGAAGCTGGTCTCCACGTACTCTCCCCGCAGGTAGGCACGCCGGAACATGTTCTCGATGGTGATTTTGGTATAATCATGGTAGGGGGTCACCAGGGCTTCTCCTCCTGCTTCCTCAATGGTTCTGACCAGGTCCTGGTTCATGACATCGTTGTCCCTCACATACAGGTCACCGAAGATGGCCACCAGGGGTTTTCGGCTTTC
>CBDTYO010000410.1:0-3626 GCA_965364615.1 uncultured Bacteroidia bacterium | reverse complement strand
TGAACAATGGCAGCGACCACCCTTCCTTCCCGGTCCACCTGGATCTCCACTTTCACCTCGATCTTTTGGGTGATATCACAACCAGCCATATTGGGTTTGGGCAGGCTGCCCGATCTTGAGCCCAGCCCCCCGAAAGAGATCCCGTCTCCCAGGCCCCCGCCGGTATCGTAACGATCGGCATCCGGACTCCCGTTGGTCACGCCCTGGTTGCCGTTGCCCTCAGTGATCCCTTCACCCCCTTCAGTTTCACCCACGCCCTGCCGTCCAAAGGCGTTTCGTCCCATGTTGTTCAGCCGCTCGGCCTGTGCCTGTCGTTCTCGTTCGATGCGTTCCTGTTCTTCACGGGCCTCCCGCTCAATGCGCTCCTGTTCCAGGCGCTGGCGTTCCAGTTCGGCCTGCCGCTGGCGCTCCAGTTCCTGCTGCCGCTGGCGTTCCAGTTCCTCAGCCGTGGGCTTGGGAGGCTCCTTCACCTGCACTTCCTCCACATCCTGCGTCTGGTCCACCTCCGCGGGTTCGGGTGGGGTATAGGACGGGGTACTCTCCTCCACAGGCTCCACGTATTCTTCACTGGGTTCGTCCGAGGCCTGGGTGATCTCCTGATCCGGATCACCGGCCTGCTGGTCATCTCCCACGGGCTCGAAATCCCCAAATCCGGTCTCATCGGTACCAAAATTCACCAGGATGCCTTCTTCCTCCGGCGGGGGATCGGGAAAGGTGAGTCCGGCAAACACCAGCAGCAATAGCAGCAGTGCATGATAGATAATGGTGGGTATGAGGCCTCTTCCTTTGAGCTTCATGGTTCGTATATTACGATCAGCCGGAAGGTCTGGTTCCCAGAATGACCTTATAGCGGTTGCGCTTGGCTATTTCCAGGAAGACAAAAACTTCTTCCATATTCAAATCCCGGTCGGCATTCAAGCGGACGGTGGGTGCTTCGCCATAGCCTGCCAGCTTATTCCTCAGCACACTTTCCAGTTCACCCAGCCGGTATTCCTGGTCGTCCACATAGATGGTTTTATCCAGGCCAATGCTTACCACCAGCACAGGATTGGCCTGGGTCTGGTTGTTGCTCTCGGGCAATTGTATGTTTTGGGCCGCGGGAACGATCAGCGTGGAGGTGATCATGAAAAAGATCAGCAAGAGGAACACTATGTCGGTCATGCCCGACATGGCAAAATTCTTATTGGTCTTATGTCTCGATTCAATGGCCATCAGAGTTGTTTCAGCACCACAGTATAATTTCTTTCTGCCGCCACATTCATAACGCTTACTGCATCGCCCACAGATACCGAGGGAGAAGTTTGCACCCTGATGGTGGGATCGGGCAGTCCCTGCAACCTGGACTCAAGAACCATGCCCAGATCCTCCAGGGAAACGGTCCTTCCATCCACCAAGATCCGGCTTCCGCTGTGGATGGTTACGGTGGGAATCCGCGATTCCGCCTGAATGGTCACCTGTCCCCGGCTGGGAAGCAGCATTTTCAGGGCATTGGGAGCAATCAGGGTGGATGTGAGCATGAAAAAAATCAGCAAAAGGAACACGATGTCGGTCATGCCCGACATGGCAAACTTGGCCAAAACCCTGTTCCTCGATTTCAATTTCATGATTCCCTATTTGGCAGGTTCGTTCAGCAGGTCAATAAACTCTGAAGTTCCGGCTTCCATGTTGTTGATGACCTTGTCAACGCGGGCCACCAGGGTGTTGTAGGCAAAATAAGCAATGATGCCCACAATCAGGCCGGCCACGGTGGTGATCAGGGCTGTGTATATCCCTCCGGAAAGCTGACCCACATTGATGTTGTTCCCGGCCGTGGACATCTGGTGAAATGCCTGCACCATTCCTATGACCGTCCCCAGGAAGCCGATCATCGGTGCTCCCCCTGCCACGGTGGCCAGGGTGGGAAGACCACGTTCCAGCTTGTAGACCTCCAGTTTTCCCACATTTTCAATGGCAGCATTCACGTCGTTGAGCGGACGGCCGATGCGGCTGATGCCCTTTTCGATCATTCGTGCCACCGGATTGTCTGTACTCTCACACAGGGTCCTGGCCGAATCCACCTTGCCATCCATGATATAGTCCTTGATGCGGTTCATGAAATTCTGATCCACACGGGCGGCCTTCTTGATGGCGAACCAGCGTTCAAAAAAGATGTATACGGCAATGAAACTCAGCAGCACAATGGGGAGCATGACCCAGCCGCCCCGGATGGCCAAATCAATGAAGGATTCTGTGGAGGTACCTTGTATACTACTTGTATCCAGGTTGGTAGCCTGCAGGAAAATCAAGCTTTTCATGTAAAATAAGTTTGGGTCGAATATATAACAAATAACGGGATATACTTAGTTGTAGTATACCCCGTTATCAAAGATTTGTTTCATTTATCAACAGATCCGGGAAGCAGGATCATCAAGCCAGAATCATGGATTGCAGGTAGTAAACACCCGCTCCGGCCACATAGCCCAGAAGTGCAAGCAATGAAATCTTTTTCAGGTACCAGATAAAATCGATCTTTTCCATGCCCATGGCGGCCACACCTGCTGCACTCCCGATGATCAGGATGGATCCGCCGGTTCCGGCACAGTAGGCCAGGAATTCCCAGAACAAACCATCCTGGATGAAATTGGCTGCATACTCGGCCGCTACGGGATCGACCATGGTGCCCAGTACGGCTGCATCCTCTATGGGATACATGCCCATGGCTCCGGCCACCAGCGGAACATTGTCCACCACTGCCGACAGCACCCCGATGGCCATGTCAATGAGGAAGAAATTTCCCAGGTTCTCATCCAGGTAGCTGGCCAGGACCGTCAGTTGTCCGGCACTCTGCAAAGCGGCTACAGCAGAAAGGATCCCCAGGAAGAAGAATATGGTGGGGGTGTCCACCTTTTGCAGGATGTATATGACCTTGAGGCGTTTCTTGATTTCCTCGGGTTTGTTCCTGTGGAGAATTTCGGAGATCATCCAGATTACCGACAGGGAAAGCAACATGCCCAGGTAAGGAGGCAAATGGGTAATGGTCTTGAAAACAGGCACAAACAAAAGGCCGCTTACACCCATGATGAGGAAAAGTTTCCGTTCAAAGGGGGTGGTGTATATCTTTTCATTGGCATCAATCTCAGGCCTGGCCACTACCCCTTTCTGGGTGAAACTCAGCAGTGCCAGGGGAACCACCATGGTAAAAAGACTGGGCAAGATCACGTGGGTGATGATGGCGCCAGTGGTCACCTGGCCCCCGATCCAGAGCATGATGGTGGTCACATCCCCAATGGGCGACCAGGCCCCTCCCGCATTGGCGGCCAGCACGATCATGGCGGCAAAGAACCACCGGGTTTCTTTGTCTGCCACCAGTTTCCTCAGCAGGGCCACCATCACAATGGTGGTGGTCAGGTTGTCCAGGGCTGCGGACATGAAAAAGGTGAGTACACTGAGTATCCAAAGCAGTTTCACTTTTTTCAGGGTCTTGATCCTGTCTGTAATGATCTTGAATCCGTCGTGCTTGTCGATGACTTCCACGATGGTCATGGCTCCCAGCAGGAAGAAAAGGATTTCGGAGATCTCGCCCAGGTGATGGATGATTTCGTTTTCCACGATAATGGATCCGTCTTTGGGCGCGCGCGCGGGATTTT
>CBDTYO010000409.1:0-3627 GCA_965364615.1 uncultured Bacteroidia bacterium | reverse complement strand
CGCCTGGAGTACACGTACGCGAAGATCGACCGCGAGGCCACCCTCGCCGCCTTCAACGCCGACGACTTCTACTGGGGGACCGGATATCAGGCCCACCGCGTCCATTCCGAAATCTTCCATGCACCTGATATTGCTCTCTGCCAGGACTTTGTAATCAGAAGCAAAACGGCCGTAGCTGTACCCTGCGTAGCGAGCGGCAAAATGCATCAGGATGGGATGAAATGCTGGTTTCTCACTCATGGGATCCAAGATACCTCTAGATTGGCAATTAAGAAAATTTATGTTAAGGTGCCTGGATATTTCGCGCCCCGTGACGGTCCAGTATTTCCAGGGTCTGGCCCAGGGGGAGTGCCCCTGCTGCCCTGCCCTGCTGACCCACCATATCCTCTGCCATAAAGAGGGAGTTGTAGATGGCTTCTTCGGTGGCCTCCACCACTGCCTGGAAGAGGGGGGAGAGCCGATCATTTTCCAGCTCGCTCAACTTTCTTACGGGATCTTTCCCCTGATGGGGTATGCGGCATTCCGGGTGGGTGCTGAAGGCAATGGCATAGTCACCGCTCCCGTTGGACATGTAGGATCCCACCCTTCCCAGGGCAAGGAAGGAGCGCCTGGCCAGGCGTTCCAGGTTCCTGGCAGAAAGGGGGGCGTCCGTGGCCACCACGATCATGCAGGATCCATCCCCGCGGTAGGTATCGAGGCTGGCCATGGTCCTGTTTTTCAGGGCTTGCCCAACCGGAGCCCCGTTGATGTTCAGGATCCCACCGAAGTTGGTCTGTACCAGCACCCCCACCGTGTATCCTCCCCGGGATCGGGGAACGACCCTTGAGGAGGTACCGATCCCCCCTTTATAGCCCAGGCACAATGTTCCGGTGCCGGCTCCCACATTTCCTTCTGCCACGGGTCCTGCCGAAGCACCGGAAAGGGCCTCCAGCACATCGCTCCTTTGCACATGCCTTCCCCGGATATAATTGAGCCATCCATCGTTGGTTTCCCCGGCCACGGGATTGACCGACCGCACTTCCTCGTTTCCGGGCAGGGACAGCATGTAATCCACCAGGGCCCCGGCGGCATCAAACACATTCAGCGTGTTGGTCAGGGCAACGGGGGTCTCCAGGTTGCCCAGTTCTTCCACCTGGGTAAAACCAATGGCCTTCCCGAATCCATTGCCCACGCTGACCGCTGCAGGAACCTTTTCCTGGAACAGGTTCCCCCCATGGGGCAGGATCACCGTGACGCCGGTTCTTACATCGTCGCCCCGAATCAGGGTCTTGTGTCCCACCTTCACCCCCTTCACATCGGTGATGGCGTTCCATGGGCCTGTGGACAATACACCGGGTTCAATGCCGAAGTCCCTGGCCCTGCCCCGCTCCTGGGCCGGCAAAAGGGTGGGTAGCAGGAATATCAAACCGATCATTGATGAGAGTCTGAGCATATCGATGGATTTATAGGGGTTTCAGTTTTTCAGGGAAGGCATGTCGGATCAGGGCCCTGGCCAGGACCCAGGTGGGATCGATGGCCCGCATGTCTGTGTGCGGAAGCTGTTGGTAAGCCAGCGGAATCTCGGTGCACCCCAGGATCACTGCCTCGGCCCCCTGCTGCTCCAGGTAGTTCAGCCCTTTTCCCAGGTTAACCAGCGCCTGCGGGTGCAGTGGATGGGAGATGGATTTGATCCCGTAGCCGGGATGATAAATGGCAGGGTGGATCCATTCTTCCTGCATTTCTTCAGTGGGCCGGATCACTTCAAAGCCTGCCGGAGCCAGCGCATCATGATAGATTCTTTGCCGGTAGGTCCCCGTGGTGCTCAGCACCCCGATCTTGTTGAGTCCGGGCAGGGCTTCACGCAGATACGCGATGGTTTCCTGCACCATATGCAACAGGGTAATCCGGCATCCTGCAGCATCCAGTTTCTCCAGAATAAGTTCATAGATAGGTGCTGCATGGGCCGTATTGCAGGGGATGCCCGCCACGGTGGCACCTGCCTCCTCCAGCATCCGCAGCACCCCGAAAAGGGCATGGGCAGGGTTCACTTCCTCCCGGCCTTCCAGGAACTCGGTCCGGTCCACAATTCCGGAGGGCAGAGAGAACAGCAGTGCATCCACATGCTCCTGGTCTGCTCCTGCCAGGGTATTGTCAAATACCTTCCCCATCAGGTCGATGCCCGCATAGGGCCCCACCCCGCCAACAATGCCTATCCTGTTTCTTTTAGGTGCATTCACAAGCTACGGATTCTTTTCTCTCTTGGGAGAGGTTCATCTTTTCCAACCTTGACCTGCGGGCCTCAAAGCATCTGTCGCACCGGGCGAAGCGCTCCAGGTCCCAAAGGTCGGCAAATACCCTTCCTTTTCCCAATCCAATGCCGTAATCCAACACCTGTTCCAGGGAAAGCAGGGAAGGTTCCTGGTGAAAGCCCTTGCGGACCAGCATATCCAGGGCCCCGTTCCCTGAGCGAACGGGGATCACCGAGCATACTTCAACCCCGGCCTCAAAGGCAAAGTCCAGGGACCGGCAGGCCCACTCCACCCCTTCCATCTCCGATAGAAAGGGGGGACGAAGCAAAATGAAGGCCCGGGTGCTTATGCCGTGGCGGCCCAGAAACTCCACTGCCCGTGTAAAGGCATCCAGGGTCATTTGCTTGTTCAGGCGCTTAAGCACCTGGGGGTGCACTGTTTCCAGACCGATGGCCACCTGTAAATCCGGACGAAGGAGAGAGCGAAACTCCAGGCAATGTTTGTCCAGGAATGCGGGGTGACTTTCTACCAGGAGCGAAGCAAAGTGCTCCGCCAGGGAAGCTATGGCTGAATAATCCTCCACCGGGATGGCATGGGGATCAAAAAAGCTTCCGCTGTTGTATAGTTTGAGCAGGCTGGCCTCCGGAAGCCGGGCAAGGGCATATTCGATCTGGGCAGGGATGGCGCCGGCAGTCACCGGATCGTCTGTGGTATGTTTCCACAGATCGCACTCCAGGCAGGTGAAAGGGCATTCCCGGTTGGTCAGCAACAGGGTGTTTACCTCTTCAATGCTTCCTCTGGCATTGCGCTCCTTCTCATGAAAATACCCATAGGGAATATACGGATCCACCGGGGATTTTTCGCCCCTTTGGGACCTGATCCAGCGGCCATTGATCCGGAATTCCGGGAAATCACTCATAGAGGGAAAGGAAGGCCTTCCGGTAATCGATCTCCCTTTCGGGAAAATGCTGGCGGAAAGCATCTTCTGAAGCTGCCCCGTGCTGGAACCTGCGCTTTTCAAATACGGGCATATCCAGGCCGGTAATGGCTTTCACCCCGCTGGCTGCCACCCTTCCTTTCAAATCGTAGAGCTTTTCATGGTCCCATTCCGTCAGGTCAATGAAGGGGATCCCTTCGGCCACTTCAATCACACTGGGCAGGGTATATGGGCTAAATCCCCTGAATCCCAAAGTATCCGAAGTGGTATAAGTTCGCATATAGCCCCTGCTCAATCCCCCGCTGTAGGTCAGGGAGTGTTTCATCTTGCCCACTCCCCAGCCCTCATGGTAAAGCATCAGGTTGTTCAATACGCTTCGAATGGTGAGTTCAGGATTCTCCTCGATGGGGTAATCCGTCAGGTACTCATCTCCGCCATCGCCATCAATCATCTGCACCCAGT
>CBDTYO010000408.1:0-3636 GCA_965364615.1 uncultured Bacteroidia bacterium | reverse complement strand
TAAGTGAATCAGGTGTGCAAACCGGCATGGTCAACGTCTATGTCCAGGGTGCCACTGCCGGGATCATGATCCAGGAGAACTGGGACGATTCGGTGCAAAGGGATGTGATCAGCCTGCTGAACAAGCTGATCCCGTCAGGTGTCTGGGAACACGATGCACAGGACAACAACGGAGATGCCCACCTGAAAGCGGGCATGGTAGGGCCCCAGGAAACCATTCCCATTGTGGATGGTCAGATGGGATTGTCCACCTGGCAGAATATCTTTCTCTGCGAATTTGATGGTCCGCGGAACCAACGGAAGATTATGGTGACCATCACGGGCCAGTGAAGGCAGGTTTTTCTCGCAGCTTACCGGATCACAAAGTCGATGAGATCCCACAATTCGGAGCGGACGATCGTTCTTGATTGCAGGGTCTTTTCCCGCGTGTCTGCAAAATCCTTTTCAGGATGAATGTTGCTGAAAGGAATGGAAAAATCAAGCTCGAAGGCATAGGAATATTCCGAAAAAGCGTTCAGGGTAAGGTATTGATAGGGAAGCCCTTCACCCCGTGGGAAAAGCATGGACCAAAGGCTCCAGCCAGCCGTCCGGCCCGACCGGATGGATTCGCTATGGATCGGGAACCATATTTCGGTTTCCAGTTGCTCATATTCGGACTGTTTGGCCGGATCCACTTTCATATAATTTACCTGCAAATAGGCGGCAGGTCTCTCCAGGGGGATTCTCGGGGCTGAAGCAATGCTATAGCAAAGGTGAGATTTGACGATATCGCGCGTTTCATAGGTCCGTTCCAGGATCTCCTCTGTCTTCAGGCCTGGGTGGACTTTCCCGGGAATTTCCGCTTCCCATGGATTTTCAAGCTTTTCCGCATCATCATAGAGGGTAATGATCACATAATTGTACTCATCGCCGCTTCCTGAAAATTCCACCGCATACAGGAACCATCCTGCTATGATTCCCCGGTTGATCCTTTCCTGGTGCATGGGTTTCCAGATTTCCTGCTCCAGATCCAGGTAGGCTGAGTGGCTTCGGGATTCGACCTTCATGAAATCCACCACCACAAAAAGGGAAGAATCAACCTGGGAGAAAACGGTTGCAGTACCTACCAGGGTCATGGCCACCCCCAGGAAGAATCTCATTAATCGTAAATTTTTCATCATTCTATAGCTATTTTGTATTAATTCAAATATTAAACCAGTAGGAGATCTTCAGGATGATTGCACGGTTTTTCGTCACCATCCCTTCAGGGAAGAAATTCTCCGTATATACCAGGAAGAAATCCGAGGCAGGCGCAAACCTCCACTGGAACCTGGAATTGATATTCAGGTTATCGCTCTGCTGGTTGTACTGGATATAGTTGATCCAGTAGATCTTGTCGGTAAAGGTCAGCTCTATGCGGGGCCCCACCAGCCAGAACGAGCCATCCGGGTACGGATCGGGCAGGTTGAATGAGTTGTACGAGTAACTCAGGGCCAGATTGAACACAGGCCTGATCCTGTATGTAAACCTTCCTGAGACATTCACTCCCCTCCCATTATAGAATCCGCCGAAACCGGCCCGCAGCTCATAAGAGAAATCCCTGCGGTTATCGGACTGGTATTCCACATTGAAATTCAGCCATTCATATTCACTGCCGCCAGGCAGGGGAACCACGGTCGTATCTGCCGGCCAGGAACGGGTGGGATCAAAGTCGGCAAAAAGCTTCACATAGGTATCTTCCAGCTCGAATTCCAAATCACTGGTATTCTCGAACCTGATCCGGTAGCCCAGCGAAGCTTGCCGGTCCGTGAAGCTCCAGTCCCCGTCCAGGTAACTGAAGAACCGGGCCGTGGGGCCGTGGCGGTTGATCAATTTGCTTTCCGGATAAAACTGGTAGCGGATATAGGGCCCGAACATGAAGTATCCCGTTCTTGGGAAGAAGCCCATCTCCGCATTAAATCCTTCCCCGATGTATTCGTGGTTCCAGAAGATGCTGAGATTTCTCTCATTGTATCTCAGACTGGCCCCATGTGACCAGTTCCCTGCTTGATGGACGGGATCATCGGAACGAAAGCCATAGGCAGACCCGGTCCATTTATCATCCTGCGTCAGGAGGTTGAATTGAAGGCCATAGACCCGGTTATAGCGGCTCTGGTCGCCAAAGTCATAGCCATTTTCCTGGTTCTTGTCAAAATTTATGGCCTGCTTGTTGGTGAAAATCCCGGCAATGCTGGAACGGCCGAAGATCTGCTTACGGAAGGTGGCCACCGTATAATTGTAGGTGGGGATATCATCCCGGTCCTCGCGCATCAGTTTGCTTGTCTGGGCATTCAGCAATCCGGTGCTGAATCCCTTTCCCAGCTGACCGCTCAAACGGGCCCCGAAAAGCAGCGGAGCCCCCAGACCAATTCTCCTGGAAAAGAAAACCTGGGAACGCCTGAAGCCAAAATCACTGAACAGATCGCTGTTCTCCAGGAAAAACTGCCGTTTTTCCGGAAAGAACAGTTCAAAACGGGTGATGTTGGTCTGTTGCTCGTCCACCTCCACGGTGGAAAAGTCAGGATTGACCGTCAGATCGAGGTTCATGGAAGTGGAGAGCGCAATTTTCCCGTCAAATCCCGCTTTCCCGTCAAATTTAACCTTGTTGTTCACACTCATGTCCTGGTTGGCCGAACCTGACAGGTAGGGAATGAGGGAAATATTCGCTCCGGCAGGAGGGGGTACGGTATCCCATTTCAATCCCCCGGAAAAAGTAAGCGAGGTGGGACGGTACTGACGCTCCACATGGGTCCAGGTGGACCGTTCGTTCCGTTTCAGGTCGTTGCGCACCAGCTGGATGTTCCATTGGGTGATCTTATCGTTGTAGCGTATGGTCTTGAATGGGATCCTGATTTCTGCGGTCCAGCTGCTGTCGTTTTTCTGAACTTCCGAATACCAGATATTGTCCCAGGAGGAGGATACGGGCGTAAAGCCCCCTCCACCCCCCGACAACAATCCTTCCAGCTGGACCCCCAGCGGAGATACTGCGAATACGAATCCATTGGTCAGATCGTCATAGGGATCCAGGATCAGCATGAAGTAATCATTGTCCCGGTCCTCGAAATCCCTTTTCAGCGATTCAACCACATATTTTCCCGGCAACTCGTCGTAGCAGGTAATGCCCACATAGATGCTGTTGTGATTGTAGGTAAAACGAACCTCTGTTTGAGACGCTGCCACAGAATCATCTGAGGGAAAATTCTGCTGGAAGCCGGATGCTATGTCTGCATCTGCCCAGGCCTGCTCATTCAGGATACCGTCGATGACGATCTCCGAATGGCTATGGACGATGTTTATGGTTTTTTCCGGGATCCTCCTGCTCCTTGTTTTTGCGGTAAAGAAGAGCTCAAAGCGGTCCTGGGCAAGCAAGGGGTATAGATGCACCAAGCCGAACAGCAACAGAAAGATTTTCCTGCCCTTGAAGATCATACTGCCGTTTCCCGGATTGGCCCTTCCCATGGTCGAATCTTGCACTGGAAGCTTCACTGCCTCCAATCCACAAGTTAATCAAGACTTTGACCAAATGCAATCTTTCCAGCTGGGCGACTCTCCTGCAGAGGGGCCAGGGTTCCGGTGGCAGGTAAAGGGTTTTTGTGGCAGGAATAGGGTTCCGGTGGCA
>CBDTYO010000407.1:0-3645 GCA_965364615.1 uncultured Bacteroidia bacterium | reverse complement strand
TCCTCATTGCCATGCCGGTGGCCTATTTTATGATGCAGGACTGGCTGAGGGATTTCCCCTACAACGTTGGCTTTCAGCCTGTGCTGTTCATCATAGCGGCCCTTTTATCCATCATCATCGCCATGGTGACCGTCACCATTACCTCTCTGAAGGCGGCCCGGACCAATCCGGCCCTGGCCCTTCACTATGAATGACAGTTTATGCATCTTAGTCAGGTATAAATAAGTGACAATATGTGGAGAAACTTTATCCGGGTAACCCTCCGGAATATCAGCAGGAATAAGGCATTCAGTTCAATCAATATAGCCGGCCTGGCCATTGGCCTGGCTTCGGCTATATTTATTATCCTCTACATTCAGAATGAGCTGGGATACGATCGTTTTCATAAGCGTTCGGAGGATATCTACCGGCTCTATATGGATGCGGCCATGGCCGGTTCCGAATTAAAGGGCGCATGGAACGCGCCCATCTATGGCCCTGTCTTTCATGATGAGATCCCGGAGATTGAAAATTACTGCCGCATGGATTTTGCCCGTAACAACCTGATGTGGGTCAAGCCAGAGAGTAAGTATCTGGAGAATTGCATCATGTTTGCCGACTCCACCTTTTTCGAAGTGTTTAGCATCGAGCTCCTGGAGGGAGATCCTGCCACCTGTCTGGATGAGCCCTATACCATACTTTTGTCCGAATCGAAACGTGATGTGTACTTCCCGGAGGGTGATCCCATCGGGAAGTCCATTGCCATGAATAACGACTCTACCCTGTACAGGGTTACGGGTGTGGTGGAAAATGCCCCCACTGATTCGCATTTCACCTACGATTTTATCTGTTCTTATGCATCTGATCAGCGAAGCAGGTCCACATTCTGGTTAAGCAACTGGATGTTCACCTACTTCCTGGTGGCCCCTGGAACTGACAAGGCCGTTCTTGATGAGAAAATCAATACCACCCTGTTGGAGCATATCCGACCCCAGCTGCAACAATTTATGGGCATCACCCCTGAGGAATTCGAAGCTTCAGGAAACAGATATGGACTTTTTGCCCAGCCCCTCCTGGATATTCACCTGGATAAGGAGATCGGCGTTCCCAATGATATCGGCTACCGTCCCATAGGGAACAGCTCCTACCTCCTGATCTTCGGGATCATCGCCTTTTTTATCCTGGTGATCGCGTCCATCAATTTCATGAACCTGAGTACTGCCAGGTCCATGAGCAGGGCCAAGGAAGTAAGCCTTCGTAAAGTAGTTGGCTCAGGCAGGAAACAGCTGATCCGCCAGTTTCTATTTGAAAGTGTCTTCCTGAGCCTGGGTTCCCTTTTCCTTGCTCTTTGCCTGGTGAATCTGCTCCTGAAGCCTTTTAATCAGCTGGTGGGCTTACAACTGCAGCAAGGCGATGTGGTCAGCTGGTATATGATCCTTGCCTTTATCTTGCTAGCCATCCTGGTGGGACTGCTAAGCGGATCCTATCCTTCCTTTGTGCTGGCTTCCTTTAAACCGGCTTATGCCCTGAAAGGAAGAGGGGCGGCCAGTAACGGGACCACCTGGCTCAGGAATGTGCTGGTGATTATTCAGTTCTCCATTTCTATGGTGATCATTGCAGGCACCCTGGTAATTTTCTGGCAGTTCCGGTACATGACCAACAAGGACCTGGGTTTTGAGAAGGAACAGCTGGTGGTGATTGACCGGACGAGCCCCCTGGGGAGTGGCACCGCTGCTTTTATGGATGAGCTGGAAGATCATGCATCCATCCTTTCGGTGAGCAGTTCGGGAACTTATCTGGGGACTGTTAATAACAATTCTACCTTCGGGATCAAGGGAAGGTCTGCCGAGAACAGTCCCATGTTTTCAGTGTATTCGGTGGATGAGGACTTTATGGAAACTTACCGCTTTCAGCTGGCAACTCCCGATAGCAGGTTCTTTTCCAGAGCATACGGTTCCGATTCCTCTGCCTGCCTGATCAACGAAACAGCAGTCAGGAAGTATCAGCTGGAGGATCCGCTGAACCAGGTCCTGCTGGCCCCCAGCCAGGAGGGTTTCAGTCAGGAGTTAAGAGTGATTGGAGTAGTAAAGGACCATCATTTTTCCAGCCTGAAGAATGAGATCGGTGCTCAGGTAATAGTGCTCAGGGACGATCCGGTTGGTGCTTATATTACCATGAGGATCGACGAAGGCAAAGAGCATGCCCGGGCGGCGCTCGAGCATCTGGAGATGAAATGGAAGGAATTTGCCGGAGATGATCCCCTGCAGTATTTTTTCCTCGATGAGGAGCTCGAAGGCAGTTATGCGGAAGAAAAGCGTACGGGCGCCATCACCCTGATATTCTCCATCCTGGCCATTTTCATCGCCTCTCTGGGCTTGTTTGGACTGACACTCTATAATTCGCAAAAACGCATCCGGGAGATCGGTATACGCAAGGTCATGGGTGCCACCGAGACCAATGTCATCACCGTGATCTCTAAAAGCGTGGCCTATGCTGTGGGGGTAAGCATCCTCATTGCCATGCCGGTGGCCTATTTTATGATGCAGGACTGGCTGAGGGATTTTCCTTACAACATAGGCTTCCAGCCTGTGCTGTTCATCATAGCGGCCCTTTTGTCCATTATCATCGCCATGGTGACGGTGACCATTACCTCACTGAAGGCGGCACGCACCAATCCTGCCCTGGCCCTGCATTACGAATAAGTCCTTGTCCCTGCAGAATTAAAACCGGAATTCTCCTGGAGGATTCCGGTTTTTAACATGCATCTCATCAGCCCTTTGTTTTTTTTGTTTTATATTGTTTGCTTTCAAGACAATCAACAATGAATATTCGGACCGTCTTCATTGCATTGATCCTTGTGGCATGCCTTGTCGTTGTCTTTTCTTCTTGTGCCTTTAACAGCGAGGAGGAACTCTATGGGCTTAAAGCATGTGATACTACACTGATTACCTGGGAGTTTCCCATACGGGAAATTCTGGAACAGAATTGTGTCCCCTGCCACAGAGAAGAATTGCAGTACAAGGGGGTCAGGCACGATGTTTACGAGTTGGAACTCATTGTGGTCAACGACGGTCGCCTCAACGGGGTAGTCAATCACCTGCCGGGTTATCCCCAGATGCCTTACCAGCGTCCTCAGCTGCCGGAATGTGAACGCCTTCTGATTAACAAGTGGATTGAAAGGGGAGCCCCGGAGAATTAGCTATGGTCAAAAAAGGAATCTGCATATGGTTGTTTCTGCTGTCCTTCAGTCTGATCCCCCTGAAGGGGCAAGACCTGGATTCCATACTAAGGGAGCTTGAAACCCCGCCGGACCGGGTCTATACGCTGAGCACTTTCAGATCCACACGGCTGGTCCTGGGCCAGTCGTCGGAGACCCCGGTGAAAGGGGACCTTACTTTTATTATATCACACCGTTTCGGGAACATCCAGGGTGGACTATATGATTTTTTCGGAATGGACCAGGCATATAACAGGCTGGGTTTTGAATATGGGATCAACGACAGGACCGGACTTTCTGTGGGGCGCAACTCCTTCGAAAAGATTTACGACGGAGCCTTTAAGATCCGGATGGTCAGCCAGCAGAAAGGTTTGCGTAACATACCCCTGTCACTTACCTGGTACAGTGGGATCTTTCTAAATACCCTGAAATGGAGCGATTCGGATCGG
>CBDTYO010000406.1:0-3650 GCA_965364615.1 uncultured Bacteroidia bacterium | reverse complement strand
ATCATGGTGACGGCCCCGGTTTTCTTCTCTTCGGCATAGTAGGAATCCAGTTCCGCGTCCAGGAAAAAGTATTGCAGGGGCTGATCGTTGGTAAACTCTTCCCACTTGCTTTTGATATGTGCCAATCCGGCTTCCATGTTCTCTTTGCCAGGAGCCAGGCGAACGGTCAGGTAGCCCGCCCACTCCCAGTTCCTGTCCTTCAGGATCACGATCTGGGCTCCCACTTCGTGTTTCAGGGTCAGGAAATGATGGTCCTCCATGACCCCGATGATTCTGAGTTCCCTGGCATTGGAAGGATCGTCAAAACCCCACATGATACTCTGGTTGAGCGGGTCCTCCAGGTTGTATTTCCGCACTGCTGCTTCGTTGACCAGGCAGGCTGATGAATCGGTGGAAAACTCCTCGGAAAAGAAGCGGCTATCGGGGGTGGCCAGTCCGAAACGGTAGGTCTCCCTGAAATCCTCATCGGTCCAGAAGGTATGGAAGAGAACGGTTTCATCCATGGGCCTGCCCTTGATGGCATAGGCGTTGTTGTTATTGGGGGCTCCCATGTAGGCTGTGGAGTTGGTGGCGGAAAGCACGGCCGAGTGGCTCAAAAGTTCCTTTTTGAAGGTCTGGATTTCCTGTCCGGCCCCCAGGGGATGGATCCGTTCCAGGACCACCAGTTGCTCCTTGTCAAAACCCAGGTCCTTGTTGGTCATGTATTTGAACTGCCAGTAGATGACCAGGGTTCCGGCAATGATGATGATGGAGATGGAAAACTGCACGATCACCAGGATGTTTCTCAGCCATTTGGTACCGTTGCTGGCCGAGCCCTTCCCTTTCAGGGCATAGGCCGGCTTGAAAGAGGCCAGGACAAAGGAAGGGTAGCTCCCGCTTAAGAGTCCCACCAGCACCGCAAGTACCAGGAAGGCAGGAATCATGTACCAGCGGAAAATATCCCCGTATTCCAGCTCCAGCCCCACCAGGTTGTTAAAGGGCGTCAGCAGCACGGTCACCAGGGCTATGGCAATGATCAGGGAGACCAGGCTCAGGAATACGCTTTCAAACAGGAATTGTTTGACCAGCATTTTCCGGTCGGAGCCCACGACCTTTCTCAGGCTCACTTCCTTGGCCCGGCTCAGGGAACGGGCCGTACTCAGGTTCATAAAATTGATGGAAGCTATGATCAGTACAAAAAAGGCAATGATCCCGAAAATTACCAGGTAGGTGCGGTTCCCGTTGGGGCGGTAACCGATGTCGCTGGGGACCTCAATGTCTGCGTTCAAATGGATGTCCAGCAGGGGCTGGGGATGATATCCGTACTTGGCCCCCGTGGCAAACAGTTCATCCAGGCTCACGCCCATGATCTGTTCCAGCTCGGGACCAATGTATTTCAGGGTGACGGCTTCCAGCTTCTCGTCCAACTGCTGGGGATCGGTTCCGGGCCTCACCAGCAGATAGGTTTGCATGTGATTGTTGAACCAGGTGGTTCGCCGGCTCGATTCGTAGGTGGAATAAGAGCAGATGAAATCGTAATCGAAATGGGAGGTCCGTGGTGCCTCTTCCACCACGCCTGTCACCCTGTAAAGGGTCGAATCGTCGTTCATGGCAATGGATTTCCCAATGGGGTTCCCTTCAGGGAAGTATTGTATGGCCTTGGACTCGGTCAGCACGATGGTGCTGGGCTCATCCAAGCAGGTAGAAGGATCTCCCTCCAGGAGCTGTATGCTGAATACTTCGAAAAACGTGGAGTCTGCATAAAGCAGCTGGTTTTCCAGGTATTTGTTGGCCGGATCAACCCACATGAGGCGGTTATTGGCCCAGTCGAAACGGCAGAAGTTTTCAATCTCCGGAATTTCTTCGTGGAAAGCAGGACCGGTAATGGCACTCACCCAGGCACCCCTGAATTCTTCACCGGCCATCTTACCGTCCATGTATAGCCGGTAAATATCTTCCGACCGCTGGTTGAAACGATCGAAGCTGGTCTCACTGCTGATGTACAAAATGATGAATATGGCGCTGGCCAGGCCAATGGCCAACCCGGCGATGTTGATGGCATTAAATGCTTTGTTCTTATTTAGGCTGCGTAAAGTGACCCGACAAAAGTTCTTCCACATAGTTTCTAACTTTTAAATGATTGATGATTGAATTTCTCCCCATATTCTGCTTCATCCGATTGTTTGTACATCCAGTGTATTACTCATAATGCAGTGCAATGGCCGGGTTGGTCCTGGCCGCCTTCAGCGAGGTAATGGTGACCGTCACCATGGCAATGACGATGGCCAGCAGGGCCGCCCCGATAAACAGCAATGGTTGAAAGCCTATATTGTAGGGAAAATCCCTGAGCCAGTCCTGCATCATGAAGTAGGCCACAGGCATGGCGATCACGATGGCGATTCCCACCGCGTAGCCCACGCTTTTAGTGATGACCCCTACGATGCTGGTCTCAGTGGCTCCCATCACTTTCCTTATGCCAATTTCCCTGATCCTTTTCTGGGAATTGTAGAGGGTCAGGCCGAACAATCCCAGGGAGGCAATAAAGATGGCCAGTATGGAAAAGATCAAGGTCACCGTACCGGTCCGCTTCTCCTCTGCGTAAAAAGTCTCCAGCCTCTCATCGAGGAAGAAATACTGCAGGGGCTGATCCCCTGTGAAATCCTTCCAGGTAGTATCTATGTGCTTCAGCGCTGCTTCCAGATTGTTCCTGCCTGACTGAATCCGAACAGTGAGGAAATTCGCGTTAAAGTCTCTGGGCAAAAGCATGATCACCTGGGGAGCTATCTCCTGCTTCAGACTCAGGAAATGATGGTCCTTCATAACACCAATGATCCTCATTTCCTGGGTCATGCCGTTGGGAGACATGTTCAACAGGCTCTGGTTCAAAGGATCTTCCAGGCCGTAATCTCTTACTGCGGTCTCATTGACCAGGCAGGCCGAAGAATCCATGGAAAACTCTTCTGAAAAGAAACGACTTTCCGGCGAAACCAGTTCAAAACGGTAGGTATCCATGAAATTCTCATCGGTAAAGTACATGTAGAACAAAACACTTTCCTCCGGCGGCCGGCCTTTGACGCCCATGGCGCTGTTGCTGTTATAGGTGCCCAGGTAAGCCGTGGAGCTGGAGGCGGTTATAATGGAGCTATGCTTGGTCAGTTCCTCCTTGAAGGCGGGGGTCTGGTCCCCCAGGGGGAAGAGCCTTTCCAGGACCACCAATTGTTCTTTGTCAAATCCCAGGGCCATATTTGTCATGTACTTGAATTGCCCGTATATGACCAGGGTGCCGGCAATGATGACAATGGAGATGGAGAACTGGATGATCACGAGGGCATTTCTTAACCAGGTGGTCCCGTTCCTGGTGTTGGCATTTCCCTTTAGGGCAAATATGGGTCTGAAGGAAGCCAGTACAAAGGCCGGGTAGCTGCCGGCAGCTACTCCCACCAGAAGGGCAAAACCGATCTTATCCATTCCCCGCCGCCCGGCCCGCCCGGCACCCACTGTTCGCACCCCACGCCAGAGCTGATCGACAAGCGGCTCCGTGGCTTCTGCCGGCAGGTTGATGCGCTGCCGGACGACCTTGAACTCCCGTTTGCGGCGCAGAAACTCCCAAGCCCACTGCTCGGGGCCGAACTCCGCCGTAAATGCGTAGGCCGCGGGATCGCGCCAGTCTC
>CBDTYO010000405.1:0-3655 GCA_965364615.1 uncultured Bacteroidia bacterium | reverse complement strand
AGGCCCCGGCAGTGGCCGCGGCAAAGCCCCTGGCAGTGATCCCGGCAGTGATCCCGGCAGTGACCCTGGCAAAGTTCCGTTTACTTACCAGGAGGCCCTGGATGAAGCGCTTTGCATGGGCTGGGTGGACAGCCTGGTGAAACGCATCGACGAGAAAGAGTACATGCGGAAATTTACCCCCCGAAAACCCACCAGCACCTGGTCGGAAATCAACAAGAAGCGCGTGGAGGAGCTGATCCGCGACGGGCGGATGAGGCCCCCGGGCATGAAGACCATTGAGGTGGCCCGGAAGAATGGCATGTGGGACAAAGGAGTGACTCCGCCCCAGGTGGATGATTCATTGCCTGAGGCCCTATTGGTTGCCTTTCAGGACCATCCCCGGGCCAGGGACCATTATTTTGCCATGGCCCCCAGGGCACAGAAACAATTCAATATCTGGATCAACATGGCCAAAAGGGCTGAAACGGTGCGCAAGCGCGTTGAGGAATCGATCAGCTTGCTGGAGCAGGGCCAGGAGCTGGGACTGAAATAGCTGTCCTGTGCATGGCTGAGATCTGAAAACTTCGGAAGGGATAAAAAGTTGTATATTGGATTCCATGGAGCTTATGGACTAGATTTTTGTAATGGGCGATCGAAAAGAGGTGGTGTTGCTGACGGGAGCCTCGGGGTCCATGGGCTTCGAGACCTTCAAGCTTCTGTGGGAAAAGCGGGACCGCTATGATATTAAACTGCTGCTCCGTCCCTCCAGGAAGAATAAAAGGCAATTCAGGAGCTATGAAAAGGAAGCCTCCGCCAAAGGGGGACTTAGGATCATCTGGGGGGATGCACTGAACCGTGAGGATGTGGTGGAGGCTTGCCGGGGCATCGACTGGTGCCTGCACCATATGGCTTTGATCTCCCCGGCTGCGGACCGGGATCCGGACATGGCAAAGCTGGTGAATGCCAGGGGTACCCGGTACCTGGTCGAGGCCATCGAAGAGGAGGATCCGGAGCACATCAGACTGGTGCATATCGCCACAGTGGCCCTCTATGGCGACAGGCTTCCCCCATTGCATGTTTGCCGGACGGGCGATCCTGTCATTCCCAGTGTCTTTGACCACTATGCCCTCAGTAAGATCGACGGGGAACTGGCAGTCATGCAGTCAAATATCAGGCACCGGGTCTCCCTCCGTCAGACCTTCATCATGATCCCCGGGATTTTTGGATTGATGGATCCCATCCTGTATCACCAGCCCATCAACTCCTTCATGGAAAATATTACTGCCCTGGACTCAGGGCGGCTGATGGTCAATTGCCTGGATATCCCGGTTGATTCTGATTTCTGGGGACAGTATTTTAATATATCGGGGGGACCCGGGTGCAGGATCACCTTCCTGGAGTTTTTGGACCGGATCTATTCCATGCTGGGAATCCGCCTGGAGAAAGTGATGGACCGAAATTGGTTCGCCCTGAAAAATTTCCACATGGTATTTTATGAGGATGCAGCCAGATTAAATGGATACCTGAAGCATTGGGAGGGGGGACAAAGCATGGAGGATTACCTAAAGGAAGTCTGGAAGAATTTCCCATGGTACCTGAAACTCACCGCCTGGTGCGCCAAACATATTTCTCCTTACCGTGCTCTTACAGAAACCATTACCAGGGCAAAGTTGAAAAAACTGGCCCTTGGGAAGGATGGAACCATGCACTGGATTCGCTCCGGCAATGAAGCCAGGATCAAAGCATTTTACGGTTCCCGGGAAGCCTTCCGCCAGATCCCGGGCTGGGATGCTGCACTGCCTTCCCTGGATCATGGGCAGCCTCATCGCAGGCTGAAGCATGGCTATGACGAAGAGAAACCAGCACCAGATATTCAGGATCTTCAGAAGGCGGCAAGATTTCGTGGCGGGATGCTCTTGGCCAGGGACTGGGAAGGCGATCTGCATGCCCGCATGGAATGGGAATGTTGCCAGGGACACCACTTCCAGATGACCCCGCATGCGGTCCTGAAAGGGGGGCACTGGTGCACCGATTGCATTTCGCCGCCCTGGGAGTACGAGGCTTTGGCTGAGAAGAATCCCTTTGCCGCCCAGGTGTTGTTACCCGACAGAAAGTAAAAAAATGAGCGTGTATGTATCTGGCCCTGGTATATTTTCCGGAAATCGAGCATGAGGGTTTTCATGCTTTTCGCCAAAAGTACGAGCCATTTGCCGGCCTGCTGCCGGCGCATATGACCTTTATTTTTCCGGTGGATGAATCCATCGGATGGAAGGCACTGGAGCAGCATATTTCAGGTATTCTGGGCGGGTGGAGCCCTTTTCAGGTGCATTTCTGCAGGCTGGAGAAAACGGTCGATCACTGGTTGTTCTGGACCCTGCATGAAGGCAATGAAACGGTCAGGGGTCTGCACGATGAGCTATACACAGGGATCCTTGCCCCCCATTTGAGAGAGGATCTGCCTTTCGTCCCGCACATTGGATTGGGACTTTTCAGCCGGGAAGCGTATGATTTCAATGAACCCACGGCAGAGCTTACTTTGGACGAGGAACGCTACAGTAAGGCCAGGAAGGAATTTGAAGACCTGGGCCTTGATCTCTGGTGCACCATCGATCAATTGACCCTGCTGAACATCGACGAAGGATTTACTGAAATCACGGTATTAAAAACCTTCAAAATCTGATCTGTATTTAAGGAACCAGCTGCACCGTAATGGGCCACCCGGTGAACTGTTGTGCGCCTTTTTCCAGCACGAACACATCGCGGGGCCAGCACTCGAAGGTGACCTCGCGGGTGGACTTGTGAAAACGCACCAGTCCGAATCCCCCTGCCTGGGAGGGGCTCTCCGGATTGGCATAGGCATGCATGGTGATCTTATTGCCCATCCCATCCACATAGTTACCGGTCCATGGCAGCGGGTTCTCCGGGTCGTGGTCTTCGCCGGGCTGTTCATCCTCGGGCCACCACCACCTTTTGTAGTAGTTGTTCACGCTGGCCGGCACAATGAAGGCCCAGGGCCCGTCGCGGAATTCCTCGATGCCATGCTGGATCACAGTGGGCAGGTGCTGGTCGCCCCCGATGTGCACCGCACCGGCCTTCCTTATGGCCTCAAGGGCCTTGTTCCTGCCGGTCTGGGGCCAGCCGTTGGAATCCAGGTCGGCATGCAGCCGGTTGTCCTTGTTCCCATGCAGGTGGGCCGCTCCGCAGAACCCGGTCTGTGAGAGCACGGCCTTCATCCTCACCCCCTCGTTCCATCCGGCCCACTGGTCCAGGAAGTCCAGCTGCCGCTCCCCCAGCAGCACCAGTCCGGGTTTGTCAATGGACGCAGGATCGTAGTCGGGATCGTATATATGGTCGGGCCTGGGACCCTGCTGGGGGATCTTACCGTTGGGGCCCGATTTGAACTTGCGGTCCTCGATGATGGCAAAGTCCACTTCGCCGACCACCAGGTTGGTGTAGTAGACCCCGATGCCCTGGCCGATGGGGGTGGGATCGAAGGGATCGGGCAGGTGGGAGGTCTGGCAGCGCTCCACCATCTTCACATATTCGGGGTGGTACCTGTATCCTCCGTCGTCACAACCCGGGGTAAGGGAAACCTTGCCGCTCTCTCCCCAGAGGTTGCCCTGGCCGATGTCGTGGTCGTCGGGGATGGAGATGCAGGGGCGGTTCCGCCAGATCT
>CBDTYO010000404.1:0-3660 GCA_965364615.1 uncultured Bacteroidia bacterium | reverse complement strand
CACCGAAAAATGGGATCCTGGCAACGCCACGGTACTCACCTCCGGGGGCAAGACCTGGGCCGATGCAGACGCCACCCACGCGCGTTGGGTGATCGTGGAAGGGGAATCCTCGGTGGAGGAGGGCCGTTCGGGCATCCTCTTTCTGAGCCACCCCGCTAACCAGGCCCATCCCGAACCCATGCGGATGTGGCCCCCCGACAGCAACGAAGGAAAAGAAAACGTGTTTTTTGAATTCTGTCCCATACGCCACCAGGAATGGGTCCTGGAACCGGGCAAAACCTATACCCTCAAATACCGGATGGTGGTCTTCGATGGCACCCTGAGCCCGGAGGACGCTGAAGCATACTGGAGCAACTTTCAATAAAACCTGCAAAGAAAACCTGGCATGAAAAGAAGAACCTTCCTGAAAAACAGTGCGGCAGCCACCGCCGGAAGCCTGGTGGTTCCCACCATCATTCCCTCTCATGTACTGGGAAAGAATGCCCCCTCCAACCTGATCCGTGTGGGGCAGATCGGCTTTGGCCGGATCGCCATGAGCCACGACCTTCCCGAAACCCTGCAACACGGGATGGCCCTGGGGGTGGCCGTGGCCGATGTGGATATCAAACGTGCACGTTTGGGCAAGGATTGGATCGAGAAGTTCCAGGCGGACAAGGGAAAAAGTGCCGTGGATGTGGCCGTGTACCAGGACTACAGGGAAATGCTGGAGGACAAAAGCATCGATGCGGTGATCATCTCCACCCCGGACCACTGGCATGCCCAGCCTGCCATGGAAGCAGCCCTGGCCGGCAAGGACATCTACCTGCAGAAACCCGCCTCGCTCACCATCCCGGAAGGACGGCAGATGAGCGACATCGTACACCGCACCGGGGTGATCTTCCAGCAGGGAAGCCAGCAGCGGGGCACCTCCCCCTGGCCCCAGTTCCACAGGGCCTGCGAGCTGGTGCGCAACGGCCGCATCGGGGAACTGCACAAGGTTGAGATCGGACTTCCCGGCGATCCCGGAGGGGAGGAAGAACCACCCATGCCCATCCCCGAAAACCTGGACTACGACATGTGGCTGGGTTCGACCCCCTACCAGTATTACACCGAAAAGCGGGTACACCCACAGGGTGATTTTTCCCGTCCGGGCTGGCTCCGCTGCGAGCAGTTCGGGGCCGGCATGATCACCGGCTGGGGCGCCCACCACCTGGATACAGCCCACTGGGCCATGGGCACCGAGTACACCGGACCCGTGGAGGTGGAAGCCGAGGCCTCCTTCCCCACTTCCGGATTGTGGGACGTGCATGGCGATTTCATGGTGCATGCCAGATATGCCAATGGAGTAAGCATGCAGGTCAGCGGGGACTTCCCCAACGGGGTCAAGTTTTACGGAAGCGATGGCTGGATCTTTGTGAGCCGGGGGAATGTGGCGGTCACCTCCTCCGATCCCTCCCAGCCCGACAGCGAACTGAAAGCCCTGGATGCCAGCGATCCAAAGATCCTGGAATCGGAGATCGGTCCCGATGAGGTCCACCTGTACAAGGCTCCCGAGCAACACCTCGACTGGCTCAATGCCATCCGTTCGCGCAAGGAGCCGGTGGCCCCGGCCGAGGTGGGTCACCGCTCCTGCTCGGCCTGCCTGGTGAGCCACATTGCCATGAAAATGGAAGGCAAGCTGCACTGGGATCCGGTCCGCGAACGTTTTGCGGACAATGACCGGGCCAATGACATGCTCAGCAGGCCCCAGCGTTTTCCCTACGGCACCAACCATGTACTGTAAAACCCGAACCCATGAACCGGATGTCGATTAAGTACAGTGTGAAACACCTCCTGCTGCTGGCCGGAGTACTTTTTCAGGTCCAGTGCCTGAGCGGCCAATTCGATACACTGGATTTCAGGACCTTTGATAAGGAACTGATAGACACGGAACTGGAGCTGATTCCCATCAGAGCCCAATACTACATGATCAGCGCCCAGAACGCAGGGAACATCGGCTTGTACCTGGGCGAAGAGGTCTTCCTGGTGGATTGCCAGTACAATGCCGTGGTCCCCGGGATCAGGAAGGTGATCAGGACGGTGAGCGACCGGGAGGTGGGCATGGTGATGAATACCCACTATCATTTTGATCATGTGGACGGGAACAGGGCCTTCGGCAAAGAGGGGATCCCCATTGTGGCCCAGGAGAATGTCAAGGTCCGTTTGTCCTCACCCCAGCAGCTATCGCCCCCCCTGCCCATGCTTCAGCCCGCCTACCCCGAGTACGCGTGGCCCACCCTCACCTTTCAGGACACCATGGATCTGACCGACGGAAAGGAGACCATTCAGCTCCGGCATTTCATCGCACATACCGACGGGGATGTGATGGTGCATTTCAAACAGGCGGATATCTGGCATACGGGTGACATCTTCGTGACCTACGGGCTGCCCTACATTGATGAGGACAACGGAGGGGATATTTACGGGATGATAGCAGCGATGGATTACCTGCTGGAGCGGGCCGGACCTGAAACCGTGATCATTCCCGGCCATGGCCCCCTGTGTACCATCAAGGAAGCCAGCGAGTACCGCGACCTGCTGGCCTCTGTCCGCACGCAGGTGAAGGGATTCATGGGGCAGGGATACGACACGGAAGAAATCACTGCCAGGGTGTCCCTCCCTCCCGGTGTGGAAGGAATGGACAAAAAAGCATTTGTAAGCCATGTAGAAAAAATGATCGAGAAACATGAAAACTGATTTGTTCCTATTGCTTGGGATCCTGCTAATTTCGGGCTGCACCCAGACCCAGAATCAGGAAACCCCATCCAAAAAAGCCGCCACCATGTTTACACCCCTGGAAGGAAAAGTACAACTGATGAACCTGGACCCCGGACATTTTCATGCTGCCCTGGTCCAGAAGACCATGTACGAACAGGTGGATCCCGTGGTGCATGTGTATGCTCCCGAAGGGCCGGAGGTACAGAGCTACCTGGACCGCATCCGCGATTACAACAGCCGGCCCGACCACCCCACCCGCTGGGAGGAGAAGGTATATACCGGCCCCGACTTCCTGGAAAAGATGCTGGCTGAAAAACCCGGTAACGTGATGGTGGTCTCGGGCAACAACGCCAAAAAAACAGAGTACATCCTCCGCACCATCCAGGAAGGGATCCACGTGCTGGCCGACAAACCCATGGTCATCAGTCCGGATAACTACCCCATGCTGGAGGAAGCCTTTGCCACCGCCAGGGAAAAAGGAGTGTTGCTGTACGACATCATGACCGAGCGGCATGAGATCACCACCATGCTGCAGAAAGAGCTGAGCCAGATGGAGGACATCTGTGGAGGGCTCAGGAAAGGCAGCCCGGAGGTACCGGCCATCACCAAGGAAAGCGTTCACCATTTTTCCAAGATCGTTTCCGGAAAACCCCTGGTACGTCCTCCCTGGTTTTTCGACACGGAGCAACAGGGAGAAGGCATCGTGGATGTGACCACCCACCTGGTGGACCTGGTGCAGTGGGAAGCCTTCCCCGGAGTGGTGCTCGACACTTCCGATGTGAAGATCCTTTCAGCCAGGCGGTGGACCACCGATCTGAGCCCGGCCATGTTTGAGCAGGTGACCGGACTGGACAGCTATCCCGCCTACCTGGATAAGGATGTGGAGGGCAATCAGCTGAAGGTGTACAGCAACGGGGAGATCAA
>CBDTYO010000403.1:0-3679 GCA_965364615.1 uncultured Bacteroidia bacterium | reverse complement strand
AGCAGGCCGCGAGGAGAACTTCCAGGATGCGCGTGAAAAGGCCTATGAAGAGGGTGCACAAATTGTGCTTACCAACGCTCCCATTGCACTTCGCATGGGAACCATCAATGAACTGGCAGAAAAGACCAAAGCACAGGTGATAGCCGCGGATGCCACCAGCCTTGAGGACCTGGAGAATTTATTCGGGAAGGCCATGGAGGCCCTGGGCGGAAAGGTGGATTTTGTGCTGCATTCCATCGGGATGTCGCCCAATGTGAGGAAAGGACTGGATTACGATGCCCTCAATTACGGTTATTACCATAAGACCCTGGATGTGTCTGCCTTTTCCCTGCACAAGGTACTGAGCACCGCCCGTAAAATGGATGCCATCAATGACTGGGGTTCCGTGGTGGCGCTATCCTACGTTGCGGCCCAGCGCACCTTTGCAGGCTATAACGACATGGCTGATGCCAAGGCCATCCTGGAATCCATTGCCCGCAGCTTCGGTTACATGTATGGACGATCCAAACGAATCAGGATCAACACGGTATCACAATCCCCGACACCCACCACGGCAGGAAGCGGGGTCAGCGGATTTGATAAACTGGAAGATTTCTCAGACAGGATGTCACCGCTGGGTAATGCCACCGCGGGGGAATGTGCCGACTATTGCATCACCCTGTTCAGCGATCTCACCAAAAAAGTGACCATGCAGAATCTTTTCCACGATGGTGGTTTTTCCAGCATGGGCATGAGCTACAGGGCCATTGAGCAATACGAAAAAAGCTTTAAGGACTGCCCGGAATAGTATTTTGATTATATTTCGGCACACCTTAGAACCAATCTGCTATGGGTATTGCCGTTATTGCCTTCTATTTCCTCTTTCCCGCCTATCTTCTGTTTTACAGCACCCGGTTCGCGATCATCAATAAGATCGGCGTGGTGGTGATCTGTTATGCCGGGGGATTGATCATCGGTAACATGAACATCATCCCCGGGTCTATCTCCGGTGTATCCAGCGATCTCATGGGAGTCACCATCCTGCTGGGAATCCCCCTGGTGCTCTTTTCGGAGAATGTGGTCAAGTGGGCCAAAATGGCCAGGATCACCTTTATTTCTCTCTTGCTCGGGGTGGCCTCTGTGGTGGTCCTTGTGTTTGTGGGATATTATTTATTCAGGGATAGAATTCCTGAAATATGGAAAATATCGGGCATGATGATCGGGGTATATACCGGGGGCACGCCCAACCTGGCTGCCATCGCCCGGAGCCTGGGGGTGGCGGAGGAACTCTACATCATGACCCATACGGCCGAACTGGTGATCGGTGCGGTCATCCTGCTGTTTCTGCTCACCGGGGCCAAGCCCTTTTTCGGGTTGTTCCTCAGGCCCTATCCAAAAGATGAACCTATGGCTGAGCAGCCTGAGATGGATGTGGCCGATTTTGAGAGCTATGACGGGTTTTTCAAAAGGAGCAATTTCACCGGGATCCTGAAAGCCTTTGGGATCGCCGTGGTGATTTTTGCCACCGGATACGGACTCACCTTCCTGGTGAAAGGAGATGCCAAAGACACTGTAGCGGTGCTGACAGTAACTACCCTTGGGATCGGGGCTTCCCTGATACCCGGGGTCAACCGGATCAAAAGTTCTTTTCAGCTGGGCATGTATTTCATTTATGTTTTCTGCGTGATAGTGGCCTCCAAGGCAGATATTGTAGCACTTTTCAGTGTAGAGAACATCGATTTGCTGGCCAACATGCTCATGTATATTGCTTTGGTCATAGTGGGTTCACTGATCCTGCACGCCATCCTTTCCTGGATATTCAGGATCAATGTGGATGATTATATCATTACATCCACCGCCCTGTCCAATTCTCCGCCCTTTGTTCCAGTGGTGGCGGCTGCCCTGCGAAACAAGGCTGTGGTGGTGCCCGGCATGATCATCGGGGTGATCGGATACGCCATTGGAAATTACCTGGGAGTAGCCATCGCCTATCTCTTGAGGTAAGCTTGCTCAAAAACATTCATCGGGCCCAACACATTTTCCTATCTTCGTGGTGTGAGACTGGTACTCAAAAACATTGCCAGGCTGCTGCTGGCTGAGAATGATCCGGAACCCTGGGCAGCAGGAGCGGATATGGCTAGTGTGAACAGCCTATCCAATGCCTGGCTGGCCATAGAGAACGGTGTGATTGCCTGTTTCGGGGAAGGAGAAGTCCTGCCCTACCGCGACGATGAAGTGCTGAAGGGGGCATGGTATTGCCGGCCTTCTGCGATTCGCACACCCACCTGGTCTATGCCGGGAGCCGGGAACAGGAATATGTAGACAAAATCAGGGGACTCAGTTATGAGGAGATAGCCAGAAGGGGAGGAGGGATCCTGAATTCCGCCAAACTGCTGTCTGAGACGCCAGAGGATGAACTGTTCGCACAATCTCTCCGCCGAGCCCGGGAAATCATTCAGTCGGGTACCGGGGCGGTGGAGATCAAAAGCGGCTATGGCCTGAATAGTGCTGATGAACTCAAGATGCTCAGGGTCATCAAACGACTGAAAGAGGAAACGCCCCTCACCATCAAATCCACCTTCCTGGGAGCCCATGCGGTGCCTGCAGCCTTCAAATTCCGACCGGATGCCTATGTGGACCAGGTCATTTCCGAAATGATTCCGGCAGTGGCCGGTGAGGATCTGGCCGATTACATCGATGTTTTTTGTGACCGGGGTTTTTTTACGGAAGAGCAGACCTCCCGCATCCTTGAGGCAGGAGCAAAATTCGGCATGGTACCCAAGATCCATGCCAACGAGCTTGATTTTTCAGGGGGTGTACAAGTGGGGGTGAGGCACCGGGCACGCTCGGTGGATCACCTGGAATTTGTGGGAGAGGCTGAATTACAGGCTTTGAAAGGGAGCCGGACCATGCCAACGATCCTTCCCGGGGCTTCTTTTTTCCTGGGAATAGGTTATGCACCGGCCAGAACAATGATTGAATACGGACTTCCGGTGGCACTGGCCTCTGATTACAATCCGGGTTCATCCCCCTCGGGAAACATGGAGCTGGTGATGTCGCTGGGGATTATCCAGTTAAAAATGCTTCCCTTCGAGGTCCTGAACGCAGTGACCCGCAACGGGGCCTATGCCATGGGCCTGGAGGACAGCCATGGCACCGTCAGCCCGGGGAAAGTGGCCAACCTCATTGTCACAGATCCCATGCCGGATTTTGGCTACATGCCCTATGCCTATGGAAGCAGTCAGATCAAACGAGTCATCTTAAACGGACAAATCCAATAGAACCTTATGAAGCAGATCATAGAATGTGTTCCCAATTTTAGTGAGGGACGGGACATGGAAGTCATACGGCGCATCACCGGTCAGGTGGAATCGGTGGAGGGAGTGAAATTGCTGGATGTGGACCCGGGCAAAGCCACCCACCGCACCGTGGTGACTTTCGTGGGGAGTCCTGAACAGGTGGTGGAAGCTGCTTTTCAGGCCGTGAAAATGGCCACTGAGAGCATTGATATGAGCAAGCACAGTGGGGAACATCCCCGCTTTGGGGCCACCGATGTTTGTCCCCTGGTTCCCGTCTCGGGAATCAGCATGGAGGAGACGGTGAGACATGCCCGGAAACTGGGGGAACGGATCGGCAAGGAGCTGGGCATACCGGTCTATTGTTACGAGAATGCCGCCATACATCCGGAAAGAAGGAACCT
>CBDTYO010000402.1:0-3681 GCA_965364615.1 uncultured Bacteroidia bacterium | reverse complement strand
CCTGGAGTTTGAATTTGGATATAACCAACTGCCCAAACCCAGTGTGAACCTCTACCTGAATGTGCCTTTTTCCTTCACCAGGCAACAACTGGAAACACATCGTGACGGAGAGGACCGCACCTATTTGAAAGGGGAACGGGATATACATGAAGAGAATCTGGATTTCCAGGAACAGGTGAGGCAGGTCTATTTATCGCTGGCCCGCCATGTGAAGGATCTGGAGATCATCCATTGCATGGACCAGGATGGGATCATGCTTTCCCAGGAGGCCATTTCGGATTTGATCCTAAAACACATTGATCTAAAAGAATGAAATACGTTCGTTTGCTGAGTCGCGTCATCCTGGGGGTGGTTTTCATCTTCAGTGGATTTGTCAAGGCCGTCGATCCGTTGGGATCGGCCTATAAGTTTGCAGACTATTTCACGGCTTTTAAACTGGGAGCCCTGGAATTCCTTGCACTGCCCATGGGAGTGCTTCTCTCTGCCTTTGAGCTGGTCCTGGGGATCACCCTGATCCTGGGCTACCGGAAAAGGATTGTGTATGCCGTGACCTTCTGGTTCATGGCGTTTTTTACGGTGCTGACCTTCATCCTTGCCCTGTTTAATCCGGTCTCAGATTGCGGTTGTTTCGGAGATGCGCTGATCCTGACCAACTGGCAGACCTTCCTGAAAAATGTGGGATTGATGGTCTTTGTTTTGATACTCTGGGTACCCAGGAAAAGGCTGGCACCGGATGGACCGGTCATCAGAGAGTGGGGGATCATTGCCGGGCTCTATGTCATGGCTTCCTTCTTTTCATTTTGGAATTACCAGCATTTGCCCCTGCTGGACTTCAGACCCTTTGATGTGGGTACGGTCATCCGGGAGAAAATGACGATTCCCGAAGGAATGCCGGTGGATGAATATGAGACAAGTCTCACTTACAGGAACAAGAAGACGGGGGAAAACAGCACCTTCACCATGGACAACTATCCCAAGGATACCCTGCTATGGGAGTTTGAAACCAGTGAATCCAAACTGGTGAAAAAGGGCTATGAACCCCCCATCCATGATTTTGCCATGATGGATGCCTATGGATATGAAATGGCGGAAGAGATGCTGGACGATCCCGGATACAGCCTGATCATGATCAGCCATGATCTGACGGAGGCCAGGGAGGAAGCCCTGACGGCGGCCGGTGACTGGGCGCAACTGGAAATTCTGGCTGACGATTTCTCTTTCCACGCGGTTACTTCAACCACCACTTCGGAGGTAGAGGCCATTTCCTCGGAATTGCTGCTGGGATATGATTTTCTGGCCGCTGACGAGATCATGCTCAAAACCATGATCAGGTCCAATCCTGGCTTTCTGTTGTTGAATAACGGTGCCATCCTGGGGAAATGGGGCTGGCGGGATTTTCCAGGCCTTGAAAAGGTTTTTCCGGAATGGCCCGAGTTGATCGCGAACGCTTCGGCACCCATGGACGAAGAGGCTCAAATGCTGAGGGAAGCGGGCATGTATGAGGATTTTTCTTACAATGTGCTGGAATTTGATCAGTTGATACCGGATTTGTTGCTGAAGGATGGGTCCCGGAAAAGAGAGCATGGGGTGGTTGTCAGCTTTATCCTGGCCATTCTGGTGCTCATGTTGCTCTCGGAATATTTACTATTTTTAAATAAGAATCATTAACGAATAAGGAAAATGAGAAAGAAAATTGTTGCCGGTAACTGGAAAATGAATACCCTCCTGAAAGATGGAATGGAGCTTGCAAAGGCAGTGGAAAAATTGGAGAAGGAGAAAACCAGTGATGCGCTTGTGATCATAGCGCCGCCCTATACCCACCTGAGCAGGGTCAAAGAATTGATTGAAGGCGTGAAGTTGGCTGCCCAGAACTGTGCCTCAGAGGAAGCAGGTGCCTATACTGGAGAAGTTTCGCCTGATATGTTAAAATCTGTGGGGGCGGAATATGTGATCCTGGGACATTCGGAGCGGCGCGCTTATTACGGGGAAGATAACGAATTGCTCAATAAGAAAATGAAACTTGCCCTTTCAAAAGGCCTCAGGCCCATATACTGTTGTGGGGAGGTCCTTGAAGAGCGGGAGGCTGGAAAGCTTTTCGATGTGATCAGGGAACAAATCTCGGTGGGCCTGAAAGATCTGACCCGTGAGGAAATGGCGAATGTGATCATCGCCTATGAACCTGTCTGGGCCATTGGTACCGGCGTGGTAGCCTCCCCTGAACAGGCGCAGGAGATGCATAAATTCATCAGGGATCTGCTTGCCGGGTTGTACGACAAGGAAGTGGCAGACAACATGACCATTCTGTATGGGGGCAGCTGCAAACCTTCCAATGCTGCAGAGCTTTTTGCCAACCCGGATGTGGACGGTGGCCTGATCGGGGGCGCTTCCCTGAAGGCGGAAGATTTTCTTGGCATAGTTAATGCATATTAGCCCCTAAAGCCTCGATGGCCTACCTCGAATTTGAAATACCTGTCAGATCGTGGAGCAGCAGTGAAAAAGAGATACTGTACGCTTACATGTCCCAGTTAGGATTCGAGGGTTTTGTGGAGGGAGAAGATGATATCCAGGCCTATATTGAAGAACAGCGCTTCTCTTCCGAAGAGTGGAACCTGCTTATCGATGAACTGGCCTCCTTCAATATCAAGCTTCAATACCATTACCATTTGACCGAGGATCAGAACTGGAATGAAGAATGGGAGAAGAAATTCAGCCCGGTCGAAGTGGATAAAGGGGTGCTGATCAGGGCCCCTTTTCATGATGCATCCAAGGACCTGGAATACACGCTGGTCATTGAACCCAAAATGTCGTTTGGAACTGGCCATCATCATACCACCAAATTGATGATCAGGGAGATGGGGACCATCGATCTGAAAGGCAAGTGCATCCTTGACATGGGCTGTGGCACAGGTGTGCTGGGTATTTACGGATGTCTCAAAGGTGCACAAAGGGTGCTGGGAGTGGATCATGACCAGTGGGCCTATGAGAATGCCCTGGAGAACGTAAAACGCAATGCCACCCCATGCATGGAAGTGCGGCTGGGTGATGTGACGGTATTGGAAGAGGAATTGTTTGATGTCATCCTGGCCAACATTACACGCAATACATTGGTCCGGGATATGCCCCAATATATCAGTCATTTGCGGGATGAGGGCCGCCTGGTGGTCAGCGGGATCCTGGCTGAAGATACACTGTATGTGTTGAATGCAGCCTATCAGTTCGGACTGCAGCATGAGAAAACCAATGAGGAATCCAATTGGATCTGCCTTGCTTTCGTTAAACCAAAAAGGACCAAAGATCTTTCATGAAAAAAACCCTGCTCATAGGACTGCTGATGTCCATGGTCTGCATGGGGAAGGCCCAGATCATAGGGGAGTTTTCCGCTGACACGGGCCTGTATGTTTCAGATCTGAGGACCTTTACGGGGACCTATCTGGAATCTTCAGAAATACCTGACTTTGAGAGGTTTGTAAGATTATATGATTCTGTGTCCCATGAGCAGAGATTGGATATCATCGAGGTTTCCAATTTGATGCTGGATCGTAAATGCAGGCCCAGGCCCCATTTCATAGCCTACCAGCGTGTGATGATACAATTCTTCCTGGAAGAGAAAACTTCGCATGGCTACGAGGAGTGGCTCGAGGGCAAGGACCAGGTCAAGGTCGTGGGGCCCAGCGTGGACCT
>CBDTYO010000401.1:0-3682 GCA_965364615.1 uncultured Bacteroidia bacterium | reverse complement strand
CATAAGGATAAGCTTCCCAGAGATCCAACTTCGATCTGGACACTGGAAAACGATCACGAAAACGGGAATATCTATATGGGAAGTTTAGATATTGCCATCATTCCACCTGGATTTATTTCACCAGCAATGAGCACAGCACCCACTCTGCTTACCGGATTCATGATTGGAGGGGAACAGGTGAAACCGGGAGGAGACTCCCCTTTGAAAAGCTCCATACTGACGGCAGATCGAATTAACCTTCGGCACGATCAGAATTTCTTCCGAATCGATTTTTCCATCCCCTATTTCAGTCACCCTGAACGTAACCGTTACCGCTACTTTCTGGAAGGAATAGACCAGGATACCGTGGAGGCAGGAAACAATAGCTATGCAGAATACACTGACCTTACACCAGGCAACTACACCTTCTGGGTCACCGGTGCCATACACAGGGGACCCTGGAACCCGGAAGGCAGAACCATCGAAATCATCATCCATCCTCCCTGGTATGGATCAACACTCGCCAAGTCCGGATACATCTTTGCCATGCTTCTTTTGGTCCTGGTATATGTAAGATTCAGAACTGAAAAACTAAGAAAGGAAAAAATGCTTTTGGAAAGTCAGGTGGCTGAACGCACAGCAGAGATTCGCCAAAAAAATGAGAAAATAGTGGAGATGGAGCATTTAAAAACCCGTTTCTTTACGGATGTATCCCATGAAATACGTACACCACTTTCACTGATTACCGGTCCACTGGATGCCTTGTTGAAACAGGAGCATTCTGATCCAAAAACCGAGAGCCGCCTGAGGATGATCAAACGCAACAGCCAGCGTTTGTTGCAACTGGTAAACCAACTGCTTGATATCTCCAGGCTGGATTCAGGCCATATGAAACTGGTACTCGAAAACTCAGACATTGTGAAGCAAATCGGGGTGCTGGCACAAGAATATCAGTCACTGGCAGAAAAGAACCACATTTGTTATATTCTGGATATACCTGAGAAGAGGCAAATGATCTGGAATGACAGCGATAAAATCAACAAGGTTGTCACCAATCTACTTTCAAATTCATTCAAATTCACCCCGGCCTTTGGAACAATAACCTGCCGGGTAAAGATCCTATCTGACTCTGAAGACCCTGAAATACCATGGCTCAGGATCATAATTGCGGATACAGGAATTGGAATTCCTCCTGGAGAAAAAGAAAGAATATTTGACCGGTTCTACAGGACTACCGGAGCAAATAATGATTATGCTGGAGGAACGGGCATCGGACTCTCCCTGACCCGTGACATGGTAAACCTGCTGCACGGCGACATCAGGGTCAAAAGCCTCGTTGGGAAAGGAACCATCTTTGTAGTTACCCTGCCGCTTGGGAAGAAACATCTCAAAGAACAGGAGTACATTCTGAAGGAACACGAGCCACATGCCTCGGAGGCAATAGACAGGGCAGACCCGGATAGCGATTCCTTTACTCGTCAAGAATCTCCCAGCCAGGAAATATCCATTCTGATCGTGGAAGACAATAAGGAAGTACGCACCTTTATTACGGAACATCTTCAAGACACTTATAAGATTCTGGAAGCGGATGACGGATTGAAAGGACTGGCTTTGGCCACTTCGAATATTCCGGATCTGATCATCTCCGATATTATGATGCCCGGAATGGATGGAATAAAGCTCTGTGAGAAATTAAAGAATGATGAACGCACCAGCCACATTCCCCTGATTATGCTGACCGCCAGGGCAACCACACATGACAAGATCGAGGGTCTGGAATGCGGTGCGGACGATTACATCTTCAAACCCTTTAGCATGGACGAGATCGGAGCCCGGATCTGCAACCTCCTGGCACAACGGGAACGCCTGCGCCTGAAATATTCAAGCTATATAGGCCTGGACTGGAATAAGATCACCATCAACACTCCTGATGAAGTATTTCTAAAAAAAGTAACAGCTACTATAGCAAATCATATGCACAATTTCAGTTTTGATGTGAAAGCACTTCAGGATGAAATGGACATGAGTGACAGTACGCTGTATAAAAAGTTGAAAGCCCTTATTGGTGAAACCCCCTCCAGCATCATTCGGATTATGCGCCTGAAAAGAGCCGCATCCTTATTGAAGAAGAATGAGCAAAGTATAACAGATATTCTTAAGAGTGTAGGTTTCTCCAATCCCTCCTATTTCACCCGGTGCTTTAAGGCGTATTTTGGTATGACACCCAGAGAATATCAGCGATCCATCCATAAACCGAAATAAGGATTTCTGATAAAAGCAATCCCGGAATAAAAGAATTACTCCGGGATCACAACTACTAAACACTATGCTTAATGGATTCAATTATCCGCTGCATGGTTTAATGTGGTTTAATACATGATTTCCCCTGTGTAAAAGGCATTGCTTTCATTTGTAAGGAAATCATAAAAAGCCGTGAGATCATAGGTACCTGTTGCATCTGAAAATCTGCCAGTGCCACCTGTGAAGTTACCGGAACCCCATACTGTAGCGTAGACAGGATTCATATTCTCATCAACCTCTGTCGCATTATAAGCATATAAATCAGCATATAATTCATCTCCATTCGCCGCGGTAAATATTACTTCCGCAGCACCTTCACCGGGCTTGCTAAAATCGCTGAAATCCCAATTCTGGCCCACCCAGAGTTTGGTTTTTCCAAGATGAGTGACAGTACCCTCTCCCTCCAATTCCACATATATGACAGGAAAAGTTCCTTCCAATAGTGTTTGTTCCTGTGCAAATTTTCCCATAAAAGGTACAGCATGCTTCATGGCGCCCTTCAGAGCCCCATCTTCAAGTTGAGCCTGAGCCGGATCATCCATAAGGAGATCGGCGTTTTCTTTGTCGCAGGCGCAGAATAGCAGGGCGCCAGTAAACACAAGCAAGAAATAGATTTTTTTCATTTCGCTAACATGTTGGTTTATAGCATATCAAGTTAGCTTCTCGCCATTTTGAAAACTAGCACATATACTGAATTATATGACCTGTGTGTGCTATTCTGCGGTACAGATGGAAGAGGGTGCCCAAACGAGCACCCTCTCCCTTATAATAATTGATCTCAGTGGTATTCCTGAAACAGCCTGGCATTTTTAGCGAAGCTAATAAGCACGCTGAGAAGTAATACCACTGAGTATCTTCTTAGTCCAGCTTTGGAACCCTTCCCGGGGTCCAGGGGGCCTTCAGCTCGTCCAGTTTCGCTTCCACCTTTTCAATTCCGGCCACCACTTCCTTCAGCTGCTCAAGCACCGGGGGGAACTCCTCTTTGAGGATCTCCAGCTGGTCGGTTTCGGTTTGGGTCAGGTCGGAGGTGGAGGACCAGTGGGTGCGGACCATCACATTCAGTCTGCGGTTCAGCGGCATCTCCATGGGCGGAAGCTCTTCCCAGCTGGCCTTGGCAGAGGGACCTTCCAGCTTATAAAGGACCTGATCCAGTTCATCCTGCAGGGACAGTACATCGATGAGCATGCCGGTTCCGGTACCCGGGGTTTGTTTGATGGCCTGGCGGATGGTGTTCAGCTTCACCTGCTGTTCCCGGGCCATTTGCCGGGTGCCCATCATCACCCTGGAAAGTTCGGAGACTTCAGCCTGGAAGGCCACCACAGCCCTGGGACTCTTGGCAGGCAAAGTGGCCTGGTTCAGCAGTTTGGCTTTGAAGGGCACAGGATCCACCAGTTTGCTCACC
>CBDTYO010000400.1:0-3690 GCA_965364615.1 uncultured Bacteroidia bacterium | reverse complement strand
CACCTTTTTCTTTTCTCTGTTTTTTCCTGATCAGCCCTATTACCTTCTGGTGGCTGCTTCCGGTATTGCAGGACATAACTATCCTTTATATCACGGCTTCAAGGGTGGGCGGGGTGAATCACCCATGTTAGGTGCCATGCTGGTGATTAACTGGTTTGGAATTTTCATTGCCAACGCTGCTTCTTTGATTTTGGGTTATCTGACCGGAAGCGTCCTTGTGATTCGCTATGGCTGGTATGTGTTAATGATCTTCTGGTACTGGATTTACTTTCAAAATATCTATTACGTGATATTCATGGTAACGGCGAACTTTTTATTCTGGTTCTCCATGCGCCGTGACCTGGCAACATTTGCGGATCTAAAAAAGGTAGATGACCTGGAGGTATCTGAAGAGTCCGTATCTGATTTTCTCCTCATGGGCAAGGGGCTGGGTCGGTTCATAGACCGTTACGGACTGCCCGCCCTGCTGAAAAAACTCTTCCGGTCCAACTAGAATTCAAAGGCAAGGCGCTGGAGTACTAATTTCGCATGCCTTTTCGATAGGTTTCCAGGGCCCGCTCCCTGGCAAATGTATGATCGATCATGGGCTCTGGATACTCCGGTGTCCCATATTCAGGGATCCAACGCTTGACATATTCCAGGTCAGGATCAAACTTTTTAAGCTGAGACTCAGGATTGAAGATGCGGAAATAAGGAGCTGCATCACAGCCTGTACCGGCGGCCCATTGCCAGTTGCCATTGTTGGAAGAAAGTTCGTAATCCAGGAGTTTGCCTGCAAAGTAAGCTTCCCCCATTCGCCAGTCTATCAACAAGTGTTTGCAAAGGAACCCGGCGGTCACCATGCGCACCCGGTTGTGCATGTAGCCGGTGGCATTGAGTTGCCGCATGCCGGCGTCCACCATGGGGAAACCGGTTTTCCCCTTGCACCAGCGCTCGAAGTCTTCCTCCCGATTGAGCCAGTCAATGCCATCGTATTTGGCCTTGAAATTCTGGTCCACCACCTGGGGAAAATGAAACAGTATCTGCATGAAAAACTCCCGCCAGATCAGCTCCGAGAGAAAGACTTCATCGGAAGGTCCCAAACCGGCAATGATCTGCCTGATGCTGACGGTCCCGAACCTGAGGTGGGGAGAAAGACGGCTGGTGGCATCAGGAGCGGGCAGATCGCGCATCTTGGGATAGTCCTTTAGATGGGAAAGATCATAGGGAGGAACCGTTATGGAAGAAGGGGTAAATCCGAGGTCCTCCAGGGACGGAAAAGGAAATGAATGTTTTAAAAATCCATTGTTTGCCTTTTTGCCCACTTTGGGAGGAGCCCCCTGGAATTTTTCCAGCCATTTACGCTTATAGGGGGTATAGACAGTATAAGGCTTGCCATCCTCTTTCAATACATCTCCTTCCTCAAAGATCACCTGGTCCTTGAACAGGTGGAAGCCTGTTCCCCGGCTTTCCAGCCATTCACCAAGCTCCCGGTCCCTCTTTATGGCATAAGGCTCGTAGTCCTTGTTGGCATATACTGCCTGGACCTGAAAGCTGTCAATCAGTTCTTTCCAGACATCCCGGGGCTGGCCCTTAAGTACGTGGAGTGAACTCTTCTGGGCCACCAGGTGCTTGTGAATTTTTTGCAATTGCTGATGAATGAAGGAGATTCTTGCATCGTCGGCAGGCAGTTCGTCGATGATCTCTGTGTCGAAGATAAACAGGGCCATGACAGGGAAGCCCGAGCTGATGGCCTTTGCGAGAGCGGTATTGTCCTCCACCCTGAGGTCCCTCCTGAACCAGAACACGTTTATCTTTTCAGTGGAATGAGCTTTTTTGTTCATGGTGTTTTCAATGCGTGTTTCTCATTCAGGCCTGCCGAAAAGTTGTACCAGGGCAGCCTCCCGGTATTGGAATATGCCCCTCAGCTGCTTTTGAACAAACAGGCCGTGGGCCATCGCGCCCAAAGGACCCAAAGGAAGCCGGTAAGTGACTAGATCGCTCATGAGTACCCCTTTTTCGGTGGCCTTCAACTTGTGCTCATGGTGCCATATGGAATAGGGTCCTGCCCTTTGTTCATCCACAAAATAAAAGGGCTCCCGTACCTGGGTGATCTCCGTCAACCAGTTCATGTTGATCCCCAGGACCGGCCGGACCTTGTAGGAGATCATCAAGCCGGGATAAATCTTATCGGGCAGGCCGGGGGTCGTGATTTCAAAACCCATGTAATCAGGGGTAATTTCCTTCAGATTGACAGGCGAGGATATAAAATCCCACACTTGCTCCAGGGAGGCCGCCACTTCCAGTTCTTCATGTATTTGATAAATGGCCATGGCTTTGTATGCTATCTGGGGTTAACAATCCGGTGGATCATGCCACGGAAGATGAAGGCATGAAAAGGCAGCACCGAGTACCAGTAGATACGTCCCCACAAACCCAGGGGCCTGAAGGTGGCCGTCTGATACAAAGTATGATCCTGGATCCGGAACTCCAGCCATGCCTCTCCCGGTAGTTTCATCTCGGCATACAGGAGCAAACGCTTTTCCTTCCTGCTGGCCAGCAATACGCGCCAGAAGTCCAGCGAATCACCAGCCCTAATCTGGGTACTGCTTTTCCTTCCCCTGCGCAATCCCACTCCCCCGGCCAGCTTATCCAGAAAGCCCCGGACGACCCACAGCCTGTTGGCATAATACCATCCTTGTTTGCCTCCAATGGCCCAGATGCGGTCAAGGACCTGTTCTTCATCCTCGACCCTTGCCTCCCTTTGGTCCGAAAAACATCCGTGAGAAGGGATTTGTATCAGGTCTGCGATCCCTCCCTCCAGGGTGTGGGAGGAAAGGGCATCGGTCCAGCTGGAAATAATCTCCTGCTGGGCAATCCGGTCAAAAGCCGTTTCCACGGCCTCCCGGTAGGACAAAAGCTTTATCCCAAGCTGATCCTTCAGGTCATTCTCCTCGCATACGACCTCGACCTTCATGCTGTTCACCAGGTTCACGGCCAGCTTGTAGGAGGTAGAAGTAATGAAATAGAGCCAGTAGGAGGATAATTTGGGGGTCATCACAGGAACCACCCAGATGGTCCTTCGCAGGTTCCTGATCCTGGCAAACTGCAAAAGCATTTCCTTGTAGGTCAGAATATCCGGGCCCCCGATGTCAAAGCTCTTGTCATAGGCTACAGGATTCATTATAACCCCGGTCAGGAACTGAACCACATTGCGGATGGCAATGGGCTGGGCCCTGGTATTCAGCCAGCGGGGGGCTACCATCAGGGGGAGCTTTTCGACCAGGTCGCGGATGATCTCGAAAGAAGCACTGCCGGATCCCACCACTATGCCGGCCCGGAGGGTGGTGAGGTGGAAATTGCCTTCTGCCAGGGTGTGTTCCACGGCCATCCTGGATTTCAGGTGCTTGGAAAGCTTTTCCTCATTGATGATCCCGCTCAGGTATATGACCTGCCGGACAGAGGTGTGATTGATGCGCTCCCTGAAATTCTCTGCGGAGGTCTTTTCAAGCCTTTCAAAATCATGGAGCGAAGTGGACATGGAATGAATGAGGTAATAGGCCACATCAATGTTTTCCGGTATGTTTTTTAGCGTTTCCTCTTTCAGGAAATTTACCTCCACCACACTGACCTGCTTACTGTCAAAGCCGGAGACATCAAAACGATCCCTGTCCCGGACACAACAGACCACCTCATGTCCCTGGGAAAGCA
>CBDTYO010000399.1:0-3698 GCA_965364615.1 uncultured Bacteroidia bacterium | reverse complement strand
CAGCAGGACAGCTGGCGGTACCCGCGGCGAATTCGGTCGCACACCGCCTGGCTGGCGCTGCGACTCTCACTCGCGCTGGCGCTCGTGGCACTGATCGAATATTCCAATCCGGAGAACCAGAGTGCCCTGGTCACTTTGCTGGGACTGGTCATCGGGAGCATAGCTTTCAGCGGGAGCATGATAGCCTATGGGAAGCTCAACGGGAACATCAAGGACATTTTTTCAAAATGGCTGACCTACATCAACCTGGTGATCCTGGCGGGAGTCATTTTTCTCCTGGTATTCATAATCCTTGGCCATGCACCTGCAGAAAATAACCAGACCCTTGTGTATATCCTGCTTGCCATATCACTGGTATACGGGGTGAGTTTTGTGATGCCCATCGGTGGGGCAGATATGCCGGTGGTGATCTCCCTGCTCAACAGCTTCACCGGGATCGCTGCAGCCATGGCGGGCTTTATTTACCAGAACCAGGCCATGATCCTGGGTGGAATTTTTGTGGGGGCAGCCGGAATGATCCTTACCCTGTTGATGTGCAAGGCCATGAACCGTTCCCTGATCAATGTGATCATCGGGGCCTTTGGCGGCGGTGGTGCCGGGGTCGATAGGGAGAAAGGCGTGGTCAAGGAAGTGACAGCCACCGATGCCGCGGTCATGTTAAACTACAGCAGCCGGGTGGTCATTGTTCCCGGTTACGGGCTGGCCGTGGCCCAGGCTCAGCACATCTGCAGCGAGCTGGATGAGTTATTGGAAGCCAATGGGGTGGAGGTTAAATACGCCATTCACCCCGTGGCCGGAAGGATGCCCGGACACATGAATGTGCTGCTGGCAGAGGCCGATGTACCCTATGAAAAGCTGGTTGAAATGGACGAGATCAACCCGGAAATGCCCAAAACCGATGTGGTGGTGGTGATCGGAGCCAATGATGTGGTCAATCCGGCTGCACTGGACGATCCTTCCAGTCCCATTTACGGCATGCCCATCATCAATGTGCAGGAGGCCAAAAATGTGATAGTCATGAAGCGTGGTATGGGAAAAGGGTATGCAGCCATTGAGAATTATCTCTTCTATGCAGACAATACCCGGATGTTCTTCGGAAGTGCCAAAGATTCACTTCAAAAACTGGTGACCGAAATCAAGGCCTTGTAGGCATGTTGTAATCCATAGAATTTCTTCTGAAAGCCGCAGCGTTGTGACGTTGCGGCTTTTTTATTGATTTGGAAACCTTATTAGGCCACATTCGTAGTAATTGGCATGGGCAGGGGATAGGTTTATCTGATGATCTTTTTAATTCATCAAAACCATCAGCAATTCCTTCAAATGTTAATAACCTAACTGGCTACGAATGAGTATCAATATGTGATTGTGCTAATTTTAGAATCGGAATGAGTCATGTGCAGCTGTTTCTATTTCGACAATGGAAGTTGTTGAAATGGGATGTTTTTTTGTTTGTAAAGAAGGTTATTTGCCAGAATATGAGATTGTAGTTTGTACTCAGCCCTAAGCAACCATATCAATGATTTAGGGCTCTACATAGTTGATAGTGCAAGAAAGGGACCATCCAGAAATACATATGGTCCATGACGATAAGATTTGAGAGTAGTTCGTAAAAATAGAAGACCATTTCGGCTCCGCCGACCGGGAATGCTAAGTCCATTTGGAAAAGGACTGCTCGTGTTGTTATTTCTCTTGTCTTTTTCCACTTCATCTTTTGGTCAAACCTACCTTATTAGTGACGGTGGCTCCGTTACTACCTGTTCAGGTACTTTGTACGATAGCGGAGGGCCTACTGGAAATTACGGCAGCAATGAGAATTATACAATTACAGTTTATTCTGACGATGGTTCGTCAGTTATCGCACAGGTGGCAGAACTGGAACTGTTTGGAAATATATTCAATTTCAATGATGTCCTGTATATCTACGACGGTCCAACTACTGCCAGTCCGCAAATAGGAGCTCTTTACTGGACTTCTGAACCGGGTAATTCGTATTTGTCTTCGGGAGATTGCCTGACATTCCAGTTCGTGTCGGACAACGGTACCAATAGGGACGGATTCCGGATAAACCTGAGCTGTGTTACTCTGGGTACAGGCTACCTGATCAGTGATCCGGGACCACTGAACATTTGTTCCGGAAATATCTATGATAGTGGAGGCTCTTCTGGATTCTACGGGCCCAATGAGGATGACACACTAACCATTTACTCAGACGATGGCCGGGCAGTTGAGCTTAACATAGCCTATCTGGCGATGAGTTTCGGAGACAACCTGAGAATTTATGATGGCCCGACTGTCGGAGGTACTTTATTGGGAGATCTAACCATTGGATCCTCCCCTGGGGTATTCACCTCCAGCGGAACCTCCCTTACCCTGAGATTCACTTCCAATGGTTTTTTTGAAGGAGCGGGTTTTGCTGGTATAGTTTCATGCGTTCCCATTGCAGCCGGATATCTGATCAGCGACGGGGGAACTGTAAATACCTGTTCCGCCAGACTTTATGATACGGGAGGACCTGGTGGCGATTACAGCAGAAGTGACCTGGATGATATGACCTTCTGTTCCGACGATGGAAGTGCGATCAATCTGGAATTCACCAGTGTAGGGATCATTGATGGAGATTACCTGAATGTCTACGATGGACCAAGTACTGCAAGTACACAAATTGCAGCTGTAACGAATACTTTTATACCTCCCGGACCCTACACATCCTCCGGCACCTGTCTTACAGTTGAATTTGATGCCGATAACAACTTTCAAGTGTCATCAGGTTTTGCCGCAAACATCAGTTGTACTCCCATTGTGACCGGCTATCTGATCAGCGACGGGGGTACTGTCAATACCTGTTCCGGGAATTTCTATGATAGCGGCGGACAGGGAGGAGACTATGGTTCGAATGAGGATTATACCATGAGCTTTTGCTCAGATAATGGAGACCCGATTCAGGTTGATTTTTCGAGCATAGACGTCAGGGATGGGGATTTTTTATATGTGTATGATGGTCCCACTACCGGAGATCCATTGCTGGCAACCTTTACAAGTACCACGGCTATCCAGGGACCCTTTACCTCCTCTGGTACTTGTTTAACTTTCAGGTTTACCTCAGATGCTTCCGTCAATGGTGCAGGATTCGCAGCTTCTTTTACTTGTATAAATGAGTGTTCACCCGATGTCACGCCTCCGACTTTCACCGCACCTGCTGATATCACCATATACAGAGATGCCAGTTGTGCTTATGATGCAAGTGTGAGTTTTACCGGAGATGTGACCGATGAAGCAGATAACTGCAGTGTGGGTGATGCCACTTTTTCGGATGCTGTTGATACCAGTGACCCTTGTTCGGTCGTTATCACCCGCACCTGGAGTCTGGTCGATGATGCCGGTAATCCCGCTGCTGACCAGATTCAAACTATTACCATTGAGGACAATACAAATCCCACGGCGAGCAACCCTGCGGGCATCAATGTGGAGTGTGCTGCGGATGTACCTGCCCCTGATATCACGGTGGTGACCGATGAGGCAGATAACTGCACGGCTGCTCCTGTGGTGGCCTTTGTGAGTGATGTGAGCGACGGGCTGAGCTGTCCGGAGACCATCACGCGTACCTATAGTGTAACGGATGACTGTGGTAACACGATCAATGTGATCCAGCTTATCACTATCAACGATGTAACGGCCCCTGTTATGGCGGCCGCCCCTGC
>CBDTYO010000398.1:0-3713 GCA_965364615.1 uncultured Bacteroidia bacterium | reverse complement strand
AACCCAATTTCTTCAGGCTTCTCGCCACAGGGATGGCCTGAACAGCTGAACCATCCAGTATGAGCACTTTCTTCATGCTGTCCCTTCTTTTCATTCTTCTCATACTTTGCCGGGTTCAAAATGTTTCATGATAATCTGATAACCATGGGTCACTGTATACCTGTCAAGGATTAATTCCCTGGCCTTCCTGCCCATGGCCTTCCTTTCCTCGGGATGCTCGCAAAGGAACTTAATTTCCCTCAAGAAGCCGTTCAGGTCCCCGTGCAAAACGGTCCGGCCACACCCTTCCTGCTCCACAATGGTTCCGATGTCGGTCTCCTGGTTCACCGCACACAACACCGCCTTTGAGTATTCCAGGTAAGTCAGGAGGCGGGAAGGAAACTGAGGAGAGGTATATTTGTAGAGGAAGATCAGTCCCACATCGCTGGTGTGAATCATCCCTTCAAAATCCTCACGCGGCAGCCAGCTATAGAGAAAAATATTTCCTGGTTTGAGTTCTTCCAGTTTCCGCTCCATGAAGGAATAGTGGGTCCCTGCTCCCCCGATCACGAAATAGGCCCCGGGATAATCTGCCAGGGCCTGAACGGCATCCACCAGGAAGTGGAGCCCGTGCCCCACCCCCAGGTTGCCACTGAAAATAAATACACAGGCATCCCTGGGAATGCCATATTTATCCCTGATCTCCAGGGAAGGATGCTTCGGGATATCCCTGGCCGGCCGAATGGAGTTGGGGCATACCTCCACTTTCTCCGGCGAAAGAAAGCTGTTTTTGGCAAGGATGTATTCTGCGCCTTTTGGCGACATGGTTCCAATGTGGTCGGCCACCTTGTAAAGGCGCTTTTCATGAATTCTGAAATAGAACCAGGGAAGGCTGTATTTTCTGAACACATCATGGTCCAGGGAACCCTGGGGCCAGATATCCTTGAGCAACAAGTAAAACGACGCCCCGTAGCTTCGCTTCAGCTGTTTGTACAATATGGATAGGGTAATGGGAGGAGTGGGGGCAATGAGCAAGTCGTAGTGCTCCTTCCCGAAATTCCTCCGGATGGAAAGCCTGAATTTTCTGCCCAGCGTCAGCAAGGCCATGGCTTTCCGCAGGTAGGAAGTTTTCATGATCTTTCCCGAACGGATCCGCAATACACGGATCCCATTTTCTTCGGTCAGTCTTTCCCTGCTTTCTTCGTTATCATAGCGGGCGGCCGCCACGTCTACTCGGTGCCCGTGGCTGACAAATTCATCCATCAGGTCAGAATACAGGTTTCTGTTGCCCGGAGCAGGCCAGGCTATGGTAATGAACAGAATATTCATCAGGTACTAGTTCATTTGAAATATGTTCAACAATGTATGGGCGGCTTCCTTCACCCTTTGCTCATAGGGTTCATAAAAGGTATCAGCCAGGTTTCTCTCCGGGTACTCTTTGAGGATGGAAACCAAATCATCGGGATTGTGCGGATCAAAGTACACCCCCTTTTCACCCAGCTGCTCCTGGTTCACTGCCAGGTTAGAGGCGACCACCGGAACCTGCAGCGACCGGGCATCTTCTATGACCGTGCTCCAGCCTTCAAACAGGCTGGGCTGCAACACAGCCTGCGCATGACGCATGAGTTGCAATTGATCGGCCCTTGAAATTACTCCCAGCATGCTTATCTGGCCCTGCAGTTCATTCTGTTCGATGATCCCGTGAAGCTCTGCCATGTAAGGAGAATCGTCCGCATCGGGAAATTTTCCGGTCATGGCCAGATGAGCGGGTATCCCCATCTCCTTCAATTTGGCCATGGCGAGCAGCAGTACCCTGTGGTTTTTATGCGGGTGAAACTGATTGGATACCAGGTAGTAGCGATCAGGCAGATGATACTTCTCCCGAAGTGTTTCCATATCTGTCTGGGCCAGATCCTCTTTGATGGATACGAAATGATAGATGTGGATGTGCAATCCCTGCCTGACCCTGAAGAATTTTTCCAGGTCCTTCCTGGCATCCTCACTGGACAATACCAGATGATCGGTGTTTTTCAGGGCCATCCTCGTCCGCAGTTTCCTTCCACTTCGTTGCATCCACGTAAAGAATTCCGGGTAGTATTTGTACTGGAAATCGGCGTTCCAGGAAATGAGTTTTACCCGGGTACGCGTTTTCACAGGGTAATCCTGAACGGGATACATGGCATCCAGGGAAAACTGCTTCAGGATGCCTTCCACGAATACGTTTTTCCTCAGCAACCAGGATTTCAGGGTCCCTTTCATCAGGGAGGGGAAATCCCATTCCACCGGGGTCAGGTAGGGATAGTCAAAATGGCCCAGGAACTTTTTCAATCCGGGCCGGTAAAAGAGGAATATTTCAGGTTTATCCCTGTCATCCAGGAAATTGAGGGTCTTGACCAGGTTGATCACGTAAAAAATTCCTCCCAGCCAGTTGGCACTGTATTTGAAAACAATGCCCAGCTTCATTCTTGCCTGTGGGGTCACTTCCTTCATCTACCGATCCAGCTTCAGTTTCCGGGAAAGGATCCTTTTTTCATTGGGATAGTTCCACGCATCCCAGGGAAAATGTTCTCCGTTGACCCACTTTTTCCAACGTTCCATATCCGAAGTAAGCATGATCTCTGCCAGTTCGTTAAACCTGGTTTTGGGTTCCCAGCCCAGTTTTTCCCTTCCCTTTTCGTAGCTCCCTTTCAGGTAGCGCACATCCACCGGCCGCATGAAACGTTCATCAATGCGAATGTATTTTTCCCATTCCAAACCCACATGGGCAAATGCCACTTCCAGGAACTCCTTGATGGTATGTGTTTCATTGGTGGCAATTACAAAGTCATCGGGCTCATCCTGTTGGAGCATGAGCCACATGGCTTCCACGTATTCGGGAGCAAATCCCCAATCCCTCTTGGCCTCGATATTGCCCAGCTCAATGTGGTCCTCCAGGCCCAGGCTGATTTTGGCCACGGCATTGGTAATCTTGCGCGTAACAAACTCCAGCCCCCTCAGGGGGCTCTCATGGTTGAACAGGATGCCGTTGCAGGCAAATATGCCATATCCTTTCCGGTAGATCTTGACCATGGAATGGGCATAGAGCTTGGCTGCGGCGTAAGGACTGGAGGGTTCAAACAAAGTATCCTCGGATTGTTCGGTGAAAAGGTTGTCTCCGTACATCTCAGAGGTCGAAGCCTGGTAAAACCTGACATCCGGGGCTATGTTCCGGATGGCCTCCAGGAACTTCACCACCCCCAGTCCCGTGATCTCGGCCGAGGCCAGGGGTTGCTCAAAGGAAGCCCCCACAAAACTCATGGCAGCCAGGTTATATATTTCATCGGGCCGGGCAATTTTGATGGCCTCGGTGATGGAAAAGCTATCCAGCAAATCCACAGGCAGCAGTTCTACTTCATCAAATATGCCCAGATATTGCAACCTCCAGAAATTGGGGGTTGACAGTCTTCTGTAAGTTCCGAATACCTTGTAACCTTTCTGTAACAGGAATTGGGCCAGGTAAGCCCCATCCTGCCCGGTGATTCCCGTGACTGTGGCATATCCACCAAAGGCTGATATCCAAATGCGCTTAGCTTGCTGATATCTGCTCTCCAGTTAACCGGATCTCCTTTTCTGGTATCCCCTGAGAATGAATAAGAGATGTCAGCATCGAATAAACGAAAAAAAACTGAGACCGCATCTTTGATGAATACTTCTTCCCCGTTGGCCACATTGATCACATCAGCCTGAAAATCTGA
>CBDTYO010000397.1:0-3717 GCA_965364615.1 uncultured Bacteroidia bacterium | reverse complement strand
GCACTTGTCCTGGCTGATGGGCGTGACCTGGTAGCCGCCCTGTTCGCCGTGATGCCGAAGGTCGGATTGTATCGACAATCATTGATCCGATTGATCGTCCTGCAATCAATACCCATGCCCACCTTGTAAGCCCGGTAAATCCCTGACTATGTGGAAAAGTGGTGCAGATTTCGTAAATTGATGATTGGGAAAAAGATGACTGTTATGAAAAAGTTCATGGCAATGTCTTTCATCGTAAGTTGTCTGAGCCTGGGGGTCCACGGCCAGAACCTGGTCCAAAATCCAGGCTTTGAATACACACCCCATTGGGATTCTCTTTGGGTACTATCCTATGTAAAACCTTCCACCAGGACCGCTGTGGCCACACAGGTAACCACCGATGCCCATGAAGGGACCAGCTGTGTGGAATTGAGCAACACAGACGATGATAAGTGGACCTATTTCTACACTGACGTGATCAATGCCCCCATCCGTCTCATGGCAGACAGAAGTTATGAAGTCTCTGGTTGGATCAGATCGGTGGAGGCGGGAAAGGAGGCCAGGCTTACCCTGTTCTGGAACAATGGAAGGGATGATGAGGTCATCTACAACGATACTCCGGATCCTGTGAGCCAACCTGACTGGTTCCAGGTGCAGGAAATCATCACCATAAACAGGGACTATAACGACGGGTATCTGAGTTTGGGTTTCAAGACGGACAAAGATGATGAAGATAATGTGATCGGAAGGCTGCTTTTTGATCAACTGTCGGTGACCCTGATTCCCGATGGTACAGATGCCGATATCTGGGCATTTTCTTTTCCCGGGCAGGTTCTTCCTGAGGTGATCGACCATGCATCGAATGCCATCAGCATACAAGTGCCTCACGGAACCGATATCAGCAACCTGGCTCCGGACCACATTGTGCTTTCGGAAGGGGCAAGCATTTCTCCCTCAATAGGGGAGGCCCAGGACTTTTCTGATCCGGTGGTCTATACCGTAACCGCCCAGAATGGCATAAATACCCGCCTGTGGACTGTGACAGTCACCGTATTACCCCTGAATACCGAGACAGACATCATCTCCTTCAGCATGCCGGAATTAATTGCTCCTGCAGCCATCAACAATATCTTCCATATTGTATCGGGAAGGGTCGCTTATGGGACAGAGGTGGGTGCGCTGGTCCCGGACATTGGAATATCCCGGGGTGCCACCATCTATCCTGCTTCAGGAATTTCCACCGACTTTTCCTCACCGGTGATCTATACGGTTACTGCCGAGGACGGAATCACTGAACAGGATTGGGTGGTGCTGATTCAGGCCGCCCCCAATACAGAAACGGACATCCTCTCTTTCGAGATCCCTGAGCTGATGGCTCCTGCCAGCATCGATGCCACACAGCATATGGTAATGGCCTCAGTTCCCTTTGGGACCGACCTAAGGGTCCTGGTGCCTACCATTGGGGTGTCTGAGGGGGCTGTCATTGATCCGGCATCGGGGGTGGCCACAGACTTTTCGGACCCAGTGATCTATACGGTCACTGCAGAAGATGGAACATCTTCCCAGGAATGGACCGTGTCAGTGGAGGAGGCACCCCCGCGCACGGGAACGGATATCCTGATGTTCAGCATTCCGGAATTGATAGCCCCTGCCACCATCTACCAGGATGTCCACCTTATCACCGGCAGCGTACTCTTTGGAACCGATCTGACGGCCCTGGTCCCAAGCATTGAAATATCCGGAGGGGCCACATTGGAGCCTGCATCGGGCGAGGCCACCGATTTTTCGAGCCCCGTCACCTATACGGTCACTGCAGAAGATGGGATCACCGTGGTGCATTGGCTGGTGACCATTCAGGTACTGCCGAATAACGAGACCGACATTACAGGCTTTTTCTTGCCGGAGCAAACCGGCGTTTACAAGATCATCAATGTGGACCATACCGTAGAAATCGAGGTGTATGCAGGCACAGATCTCAGCTCCCTGACGCCCACCATTTCCCTCTCTCCGGGAGCCACCATCTCCCCCGCCAGCGGGGTAACGCGTAATTTTACGAATCCGGTGGGCTACCTGGTTACAGCCCAGGACGGCCTTACCAATCAGGTTTGGACCGTCACTGTTGTCCATGAGCAACCAAGCTCAGCCACCGATATTACCTCTTTTGATATCCCCGAGCTATCTGAAGAAGCTGTTATTGATCATGCAGGGCATACAGTGGAGGGCAGTGTCCCCAACGGGACCGATCTGACAGCCCTGGTCCCAAGCATCGCCCTGTCCCACGGTGCAACCATCCACCCCGAATCGGGAGTAGCCACCGATTTTTCCACTCCCGTGACCTACAGGGTGACGGCCGAGGATGGAACTACCTATCGGGATTGGCTGGTTTCCATTGGCCTTGATCCAGCTGTGGGAACAGGAAACACCAGCACTGAATCCTTCCGGATCTACCCCAATCCGGCCACAGATTTACTGATCATTGAGCTTCCCAGGGAAACCCATGTCCGCCTGTATGATCTCATGGGCAAATTAATCTACAGCCAGGATCGAGTCCGAGGCGATTTACCCCTGAATGTTTCCGAATTCGAAAGAGGGATGTACATCCTTCGCCTGAGCTGGGAGGATGGCAGCACGCAACAGCGGGAAGTGATCCTTCAATAATCCATCAAACCGGTTTGCAGGATAAATCACCTCACTGAGCTCGTCCCGATTTGCTGGACTCCCCGCAAAATCCGTTTGGTCCGGGCAGGGGAAGGTTATTCTATTCCTTTGATCCACGGAGACTTACCAGTCCCGTAGATGAACAATTCCCTCCCTCGCATTGTTTACTCCTTTGCCCACGCATGATTTGCTTTCCGCGCACCGCCCTAATATGAATCGTATGATGAGGAAGATTGCAGCCCTGGTTATCCTGACCATACTTTCATTCCCTGTGGTTTCCCAGAACAATGATCTGGAAGCAGCCGATAGCCTGTTAAGGCTTTTGGATTATACCCCAGCGGATACGAACCTGATATACGCTTTGAACAGCCGCATTGAGAATATCTCCTATGTCAATGCTGATACTGCCCTATACTTTGCGAAGAAACAAGACAGTCTCTCTTTGCTTGCAGGCTACCCGCATGGGTCAGCCTTGGCGCTCAATCAGCAGGGAGTGTGTTACGAACTGTCGGGGGATATGCGAAAGGCCATTGCCTTGTACCTTCAGGCCGCCAGAATCTCCGAAGAAAACCTCCTGCAAAACACCCTGAGCAATGTGTACAACAACCTGGGGATCGCATATTCCTACCTGGGTGCCTTCGAGACCTCACTCGATTACCATTTCAAATCTCTGGAACTGGCCGATGCCCTGAAAGATTCCGCAAAAATTGCAATCAATTTCAACAACATTGGACTGAGGTACAGCCACCTGAACCAGGAGAAAAGGGCTATTCAGAATTACAAAATTGCGTTGAAGCTCAACCTGAAGCGTGAAAGGTATCGTCCTGTCAGTTCAAATTATTTGAATCTGGGACGTGCCTTTGTCATTACAGAGCAATTTGACTCGGCCATTTTCTATTACCGCAAGGCCATGCACATCTTTGATACCCATTTTCCGGAAAGCATGGACAAATCGCTGGTCACGAACGGTCTTGCATATACCTATATCCACCTGGATAACCTGGACTCTGCCCGCCATTATCTGAGACAAGGCAGGGAGATTGCAGAACGGACCAACGATTTTTACGGTAAGCTGGAAGC
>CBDTYO010000396.1:0-3762 GCA_965364615.1 uncultured Bacteroidia bacterium | reverse complement strand
TACTCTGCCTTACAAAATTCCCGGTGTCTTTGCATTACCCGGTTCAGAGATTAAAATGCTTGGCAGCGATAAGAGTCTTAAATGGTATCAGCACGGCGAAGATGAAGATGATGATGATCTTTATTTAGTTATAGAAGAACTTCCTGAAGATCTTCCTCAACTCGTGACCCTCGATCCCGATCAGATTCACGACATAATCGATATGATCCACAAGGACAGAAACTGTGGTAGGGAATTCAGGAGAAAGGTAAGGACCCACCAAACAAACCTGGAGGACCCCCCCGTTCAGAGCAAGTGCTTCCAGCATCTCGTCGGACAGGTTCCTGGGGTGGTCATGTAAAGTCCTGACAGCTGAATGTGATGCGATTACAGGTGTTTTTGTAACAGCAAGAATGTCAAGCTTTTATCTGATACGTGCGAAACGTCTATCATTATTCCCAGGCGGTTCATTTCCTGAACAACCAAAATCCCAAAATCGCTCAGGCCTGTATCCTCTCTGGATTCAGGATCGATGGATGAGGCACATATGGCATTATTATATAGCTGGCATAATGTGATGTACCGGACCCCTTTATCGTAGTATTCCTGAAGCATAGGCAGTGAATGACCTATGGCATGCCCATTTTCGATAGCGAGATAGATGGTTGCAAGTCCGTCCCCTTCATTATCGTAAGCGTCCTGGAAGGTACTGCCTAATCTGGCCTTTTCGGAGCAATTGGCAACTACATGGAGTAAATGGTCAACCAGGGTTTTTGCTGTGTCGATGGCGTTGGCATAGCCATCGTCGTCAAGTGGCCCCTGTGGTATGAAAGCGACCAGGAATATTGCATCAAGCTCCCCCTTTTTCATCTTATCAAGGTCGACCTGGTTATTAAATCCGAGGCTTTCATCATTCCCGGCAAAATCAAATCCTTCCCTGAAAAACCACGAGTAGGGTGTATCGACATGCGTATCCAGCGTAAGCGTTTTTTGGTGTATCATATGGACATCCAAATCAGTATATTCATTTCCCTGGCTGTCAGAATTACAGGACTGCAGGAATAAGAGAGCAATTCCGAGAAAGAAGTATATCCTAAAACTCATTTCATAGCAATTAATTAGGTTGAAGTATTATAATTTTTTACCATAGCACCTACAACTAATCCGTTTCATTCTAAATATGTCAGACTCAAGGATCATTAGGGCTGCAGCGGTCTATACAGCGAGGACACGATTCACATTCCAGAGTTTCAGTCCCGGTCATAATTGGAATATCTTGTTGAGGCGATCGGGCATAAATACATTCATTGATGAACTGCAAGCCAAGGCCTTTTATATTATCTATCAAGCAATTGTTTGATCATACTAGCCGCTCTATGTGCACCATTTGTGGGAATCGTGGAATACTTTACTTCCATATTAAGATTGGAGATAACCTGTTCTGCTGATGCTTCAGGAGTAGTTCTAGAATAACTCGTCGCCTCTTTAGCTCCAACCAGAATTGTGAGAGTTTGTTGGGCATGTAAATGGTCTTGCTGAGTACAAGTTACTGGGATTATGCATACGTGTCAAATCAAGGACTGTCTGGATACATTGCTAAACTACCATTCTCCCTTTCCTTGATCAAGAGTCTGGCTTTGCCAGGCGGGTAATCCACTTGTTCCCACAAGCAACCAAGCCCGTTCAGCCGGTGGACCGGATTTGTGCTTTATGAGGATCCGTCAGGAATTGAATTTTGTAAGAAACCGATCCTGTCCAGCAATTCCTTATACCTGGGTTCATTGAGTCTTTCCATGAAACCCAGTGGATTTATTCTTATCCAGGGGACCATGCTTTCACGTTCATTGAAAGCTTTCTCAAAGCATTTGAATGCTTCGTCATGCTTGCCCATGCTATTATAGATTGTAAAAAAGTTTAAGGCCGGAATATACTCGTACTTGGAGCGTTCGATCAAACTCTTCAGAAGTTTTCTGGCCACTTTTTTCCTGCCGGTTCTATAATTTACAGCGGCAAAAGCAGACACTGCCATGGGCAATCCATCTGAAGTTTTAATGGCTTTCTTAAATTGATAATAGGCCCTTATTATTCTCTTTTGAGGGACATAGGATAAACCCAGAAACAAGTGAGACTGGAAATTGCCTGGATCCAGTGCAATGGCCTTTTTAAATTCCCGGATTGCACGTTTAAACTGGCGACTGAAATAATAAGCCTGGCCCATGGCCGAATGGGAATACCCGGAAACTGGATCCAGCTCCACAGCCCGCTGTGTTTCGGCAATCCCTTCTTCAAAACGGCGGTTGACATTGAGTAGATAAGAGTAGAAAATATGAGTTGCGGAAATATTCGGATTCAACTCAAGGGACCGCTTGAAATTCTTCTCCGCTTCCGTAAAGTTCCAATGATATAGGGTATTTATCACTCCACGCATTGTATACACCTCCGCAAGTGAAGGATCCAGCTCCATCGCTTTTTCAGCATATTCAATGATCCTGGGATAGGCATCCCCGGGGGCCATGGGTCCATACGTAATCCTACCCATGTATGCCAAGGCCAGACCAATATATGCCAATACAAACTCAGGGTCTTTCTCAAGGGCCTGTTTCAGAAGATCTATGGCACTCTTATTTCCTTTGGGAGTAGATAGTTGCAGAAAATATATAGCTTGCAGATAGAGTCTGTATGCTTCCAGGTTCCCCGTATGGCGCTTCAGGATCATTACTTTCTCTTCGCCAAGCAGCTTGACTTTTAAAGCTTCAACGATGGTGAGAGATATCTCGTCCTGAATTACGAAAATATCATCCAGTGCGCGGTCAAACTGATCAGACCAGAGATGAGCACCATTCTCAGCATTAATCAATTGTGCCGTTATCCGGATCCGGTCCCTGTGCAATCGCAAACTCCCTTCAAGCAGGGTTTTCACACCAAGGCGTTGTCCGATTTCACGCATATCCACCTGTTTGTTCTTAAACATAAATGACGAAGTGCGTGCGATGACTTTCAGGCTGCCCACATGGGTCAAGTCATTGATGATCTCTTCCGCGATACCGTCACAGAAATATTCCTGATCCTGATCGGGACTCATATCCTGGAAGGGCAATACGGCTATGGAGTTTTCGAAATGGGATTCATCCGTAGCGGACGCTGAGCCTGGCCGGGCATCCAACTGGCCGGCTGGCAGGGTCTTAGTGATTCCCTTAGATGTTATATCATATATCCAGGATAGAACAATCACCAGTGGGAATCCAACAATGAGCAGTACAATGATCAGCCGTGGGGTCCAATCTGGAAGCCGAAGGGGTTCAGACACATTATTGACCAGTTCAATAATAACAAATGCCGCTGTGGCATAGACAACAATCACATGAATGACTCTTCGCCTTTTGAGATCCTGCCAGAACCTGGATAGTTTATTGGGCATGTAAATCGTCTTGCTAAGTACAAGTTACTGGGATTAAGCATAAGTGTCAAATCAAGGACTGCCTGAATACATTGCTATACTTCCATTCTCCCCTCCCGGATCACTAATCCGCCATAGGCGGACGAGGATACCGGACCGAAGGTGAGCTCACGACAGAGCTCGCTAAGGAATAACACGGTTGTTAGCACAACCCGGGTACATGGGCAAGGTAATTGCCAAATTTGACCGCCCCGGGCGCTATGTCTGGCATTGCCAAATCTTCTCCCACGAGGACCATGAGATGATGAGGCCTTTCCAAGTTGGGGCTATTCCTGCACCACCAATACCGGTTGGGAAAAAGAGTGCCACAGTGGAACAAACTGTTG
>CBDTYO010000395.1:0-3767 GCA_965364615.1 uncultured Bacteroidia bacterium | reverse complement strand
GAGCCAGTTAATTTTACTTATAGATGATAATCAAGAACATCTTGATGAAGTTGCGCCTCTTTAACTCCTTCCAGAACCGGGAAAACTTGTTGGGATTGGCTGACATTAGGGAATTCAGTTGCTTATACGCAATTTAACATTCTATGTAAGACGAAGCAACAGGTGATAGATGCTTATTTGCTCTCCAAAGAAAACTGCCTTTCTGCGTATTAATTATTGTTGGAACCGGGACAGTGTGTTGTGTATATGTTAAGGGCTTATGAAAGGTCTCAGTTTTATGCAGAATTCTGTAAATTTCGGCAATGAATTGCTTAGTACTGATCCATCAAAGCCCGCTCTTATGAAAACCAGACTTATAATTCCGTTGCTTGCAATGTCGTTCATTTCCTGTGTACATCCGGCACCAAAAACAAAGAGCCTTTTCAACGGATCAGATTTGATGGGCTGGCACATCGATGTCCCGGCCATGGATTCCAAACCGGATACCCTAAACCCTTTCCTTGTCCGTGATGGAATGCTGGTAAGCCTGGGTACACCCGGAGGGCATTTAATCACCGACGAGGTCTTTCAGAACTATCGCCTGACGGTGGAATACCGTTTCGCGGGAGCTCCCGGAAATTGTGGTGTGCTGATTCATGCAAGCACTCCACGCGCCCTTTATAACATGTTTCCCCAGTCCCTGGAAGTTCAGATGATGCATGAGCATGCGGGGGATTTCTGGTGCATCGTGGAAGATATTACAGTGCCCGATATGGAAAGCCGGCGGGGCCCGAAGGAAAACTGGGGCATCACAGAAGGGAAGGGCAGGAATATCAAGAACCTGACCGACGGTTCCGAGAATCCGGTGGGTGAATGGAATACCATGGTTGTGGAAGCTGTGGGCGATGAGGTGAAAGTATGGGTAAACGGGGATATGGTGAACCATGGGTTCGATTGTACAGCAGATAAGGGGCAAATCGCACTACAGGCTGAAGGATCGGAAGTGGAATTCAGAAAAATTGAATGGATGGGGATCAGGAAAATAGCCGATTAGAAAGCCAAGGCCACATGCAAGCCGGCACCCACATGAAACTCTTCGAAGGTAGTGGCAAATTCCAGGGCAGGGCCCAGATGAAAACTGCCCAGTTGAAATTCATACACGGCTTCCACATGCATGACAAATCTGGCTTCGGGGTGTTCCTGATTTCCAAACAAAATGCCCGGGGCCATGGAAAGCACCAGGGGTGAGGATAAGCGGTAAGCACCCACTATGGTCACGGACTGGTGTCCATGCTCATCAAAGAGTTGTTCATATCCTATACCGGCCCCGAACCTTGATTCATCAAAGAATCTCAGGTAATGAATATGGAGGCTGTAAGTCCATTGTTTTTCTGCGGCCAGATAAGAAAGATAATTGCCAAAACCGATTTCATTTTTTGCATGCACGTGCTGATGATCGCTGTGATCGTGAACATGTTCCTGTGCAAGCAGGGCCGGACCATTCAGGAACACCGATACGCAGATTAAAAAGCCGAAATACTTTAAGAGATTCATTCTATTTCCTCCTCAATGAGCAGCAATATTCTGTTTATTTCTTCAGCCATGGAAGGGAAGTGATAGTTGTGAAGATTCAGAGACATGATCGCTGCGCCAACCAGGTGACCTTCAAAAGAGGTAGATCTCAAGAGGTCAAGATTGCCTTTCTTAAACGAAGTCCGCTTTAATCCTGTTTCCTCAATCCAGGATCCATGAGTCATCCTCAGGTTTCCTTCGTTTCTTACCAGATCAATTGTTCTGAATCTTAATCTGCTGAGCTCCTCTTCTTTTAATTTTAGCTTGTACAATCGTCCGCTCCAAGATGACAAGGCAAATCTCAAATCCTGATTGCTGAACATACCTAGCTTCCCTGAACTTATGATTTCATCCAATACCCCTTGACTGGGATTGTACTGAATCTCAGCGGCCAATGAACCGACAAGCAAGTCTCCCAACTCTTCTTCAGTGATGTCCGCACCTACAGGTCCCATAAGATTGGCCAATATTTTCATGTTATCAGCATTTTCCTTGTTGCGCTTTGCCAATCTTTCTAATTCTGAGTGGTTAAAAAGGAATTCTTCCTTCAGAGCGGATAAATATTGCTGCTCGGTATTTCTTATCTGTTTAAGTTCATTCCAATTATCAATCTGCAAGGCCAGCAGAATTCCAATGACTACCAAAAGGATTTCTCCACCGGCATAGAGCAGGTAAACGGAATAACTGGTTTCAGAAAGAAGTTTTTGGCGGATTTTCCTTAGTAGTCTTATCATCAGCAATCGTCGTTTCAATCAAATTCTCACTGCTTCTGGATGGCTGCAACTGGATTGAAAGTAATAACACCTTGGATCAATGATTGTTTCAGACCCGGGCACAATAATACGCCAGGTCCCTCAAGGGCCTAGATCTTGTCAAAGGAGTGTAAGCCAGTGTCACCTTGCTGCAGTCAGCGGAAAATCCTTTTTTCAAGATGGGCATCCTCATGCGAGGCAGAGAGACTCCGGAAGAATATCTTGCGGTTCGTTAATGCATGTACCAGTGAAAACAGAAAAACGTCTACCTGTCCAATTTAAAGGTCTCCAGTTTTATATCGTCCATACCAACCTTGTCGAAAGGATATTCGATCTGATCCTGAATATTGTACAGGGTGATTAATATGAATTGGGTAAATATCACCGTGAAAAATGCAATCCACTTGGATGATTCCATTCCCACATGGTATATAATGGTAGGTACATAAATAAGCGGGAACGCGTAAATGGAGTATTCACAATAGGCCTTCAGGCTTATTATGGTACGATGTACATGAACGGCATGCAGGCTTTCTATGGATTCATGTAAATCAAAAAGGAAACGAATTATTCTGACTTTATACCTGGCTGAAATAAACTCATCCTTTTCTGTAATGAAATCGAAGACTTTTCGGACTTTGTCATCAATATCTTTTGTGTCGTAATCACTTTTCCCCAGGTGTATTGATATTTCATTGCTGATCTCCAACAGAATATTTGATATTTCATTTTTATCATCATCAGTGAGTTTCGGGCTGTTCATGAAATAATAGTACAGTGTCAAGAGTGCACCCCTGAACTGACTTAAATATTCCAGGGCCCTCTCCCTGCGTTTAAAAGAACCCCGAATATTGAAAACCAGTGGGAAAATGATGGCGATACTTACGAGGGTTAAGTCAATATTGTAAGAGAAATTAAATACATAGGATAGCCCTAAAGTTACAATGGCAATGGCCAATGCAATCAAGGTCCTGTAATTTAAGATAACCAGATATTTATTCATTGGATATGAATATTTTGTTGATCAACTGAAGTTAACCAGGTTTGGATATTTAAATTTAAATCAACTGATTCCAATAGTCAAGTTTTTGCATTTTAGGGTCTTATCCGCAGGAAACTTGTGATTTGCAGTCTTGCCAGTACCGGGATAGTCTGTCGGGCATGGGATCAGGGTTGCTAACAACAAGATACAGTGTTGACGGATATGAGTCAAATGGGGCCACCCATCTGTGCATCATTCTTATCTCCAATGGCATGGGTCAATCAGTGACAAGCTGTAGACAAATAAACCTCCAACCGCCGCAGACTGATGAGGCTTCCAGAAATCATTTCTTATCAATACACGGCGATTAATACGAGGGAAACCAGCAAGCCCTCCCCGGTCTTCTCCACCCTGGCAAGTTTGTGCTGGGTGAGGCCTTTGATGGCCTTTTCCCACTTCTTGTTGCTGAGGCCGGTCTGGTC
>CBDTYO010000394.1:0-3771 GCA_965364615.1 uncultured Bacteroidia bacterium | reverse complement strand
ACCTGAGCACTGGAAAACTCGATGAGGCTACCTTTGGTGACGGCATTCCCGTCGGCGGAAAGTTCTCCGGTGGCAGGCGACCAATCATCGGGCACTATCCGGAAGCGTTTGATTCGCTCCCAGTCCATCAGTCCTTCGTTGATCCTGGCCATTTCCTGGTTATAGGCCGCGATTACTTCAGGAATGGCAATCAGATCGGTCCGTTCCTTGCCATTGGCTACCTTATTCTCCGACATCCATTCTTTCAGGTAGTTGAAATCGGGAACAAGCAGGGCACTGGCAAATTTCTGGTGTTCTCCCACCACCATGACCTGGTCGATGAAGGCAGATTCCTTGATCCTGTTTTCGATGGGCTGGGGAGCCACGAATTTGCCGCTGGACAATTTGAATATCTCTTTTTTCCGGTCGGTGATCATCAGAAATTTTCCTTCTTCCAGTCGGCCCACATCTCCCGTATGGAACCATCCTTCCTCATCAAACACCTGGCGGGTCTGCGCCTCGTCTTTGTAGTAGCCCAACATGACACAATCTCCCCTGCAAAGGATCTCGCCGTCCCCGGCAACTTTAAGCTCCACCCCTTCAATGACCGAACCCACAGAACCCAGTTTGCAGCGGCCTTTCTCCGTCCGGTTGATGGTGATGATGGGGGAGGTTTCTGTGAGGCCATACATGTTGATGATTTTTAATCCGCTGGCCCAGAAAATGCTTTCGAGCCTGGGCTGCAAGGCTGCTCCGCCGCAGCCCACCATTCTGGCATGCCCTCCCAAAGCCTCCCTCCATTTACTGAAAATCAGCTTATCGGCCAGTTTCAGTTTCCGGTAGTAGAACCAGCTCTTCTCTCCGTGGGGCTTGTATTTCAAGCCCAGGTCCACGGCCCAGAAAAACAGCTTTCGTTTCATCCCTGACAGGCTCCTGCCCCTGGCGATCACATTGTCGTATATCTTTTCCAGGATCCTGGGCACGGCATCGAAGCCGGTGGCTTTGATCTCTTTCAGGTTGGCCGCAATGGTCCCCATGTTCTCTGCGTAATAGATGCAGGCCCCGGAGTACTGGGTCTGGTAGTTCCCCAGCCTACCCCCCACGTGACACACAGGGATGATGGCCAGGTAACGGTCCGTTTCATTGAGTTGGAACACATCGGCGGCTGCCAGAAAGTTGCTTACCAGGTTTTTATGGGTCAACATCACTCCTTTGGAACGGCCCGTGGTGCCCGAGGTATAGATGATGGATACCAGATCGTCCGGAACTATCCCACGCTTGGTGGAATCCAATTTCTCCCGGATCTCGGAACTGGCTTTCTTCCCCCTCTCCACCACTTCCATCCAGTGAGCGGCCCCCTCAATGGGGTCAAAGGTGAAGAGGTATCTGGCTTTGTCCTGTTTGGCAAATACGGGCTGAATCAGATCGTAGAGTTTTTGATCCGAAACCATCACCACTTTGGCATCTGAGTGGTCCAGGATATAGGCATACTCATCTTCATTCATGGAGGTGTATACGGGTACATGCACCAGGCCTGCCATGGACATGCCCATGTCCACAAAATTCCACTGGGGCCGGTTGTTGGTGACGGTCATGATCTTATCGCCCTTCCCAAAGCCGAGCTCCAGCAATCCACAGGCAAACTGATGGGCTATCTGGCTGTATTCTTCCGAGGTGTAAAATTTCCATTGGCCGCCCATTTTTTCAGACAGGACATTCCTGCCAGGAAACTGATGGGTAAAACGTTCCAGGAGATCAAAATTTCTTGTTGGGATCATGAAGATGCGCTAAGGATTCCCTGCAATATAATGAATCTAATCCAATCCTTTTAGTAATAAGAGCTCCCGTCCCAGCAATGGGTACACAATTTTTCCTTGGGCAGGCCAATGGCTTCCACCAGGTCGTTCAGGTCCTGGTACATGAGTGAATCGATGTCCAGGTTCCGGGCAATCTGCTCCACCATATTGGCGTACTTAGGGCTGGCTGGGTCGGCATATTCCTTCAGATGGATCTCTTCTCCTTCCAGTTGTTTGATGGCCTTCCTGGTGGCCAGTTCCATGGTGGATCTGGACTGGGAAAAGTTGAGGTAGTTGCAGGGAAAAGTAAGGGGGGGACAGGCAATCCGCATATGCACCTCTTTGGCTCCGGCCAACCGAAGGTCGGCGGTATTGTCCTTGAGCTGTGTGCCTCTTACAATGGAATCATCCAGGAAGACCATGCTTTTTCCTTTGATCACGGCCTTGTTGGGAATCAGTTTCATTTTGGCCACCAGATCGCGCTTGTCCTGGGTCTGAGGCATAAAACTGCGGGGCCAGGTTGGGGTATATTTGGAATATGCCCGCTTGTAGGGAATGCCATTGAAATTGCCGTAGCCTATGGCATGGCCCACCCCCGAATCGGGGATCCCGCAGCAAAAATCGGCCTTTACCTTATCTCTTTTGGCCAGGGCGGCCCCGCAGCGATACCTGACTTCATCCACATTGATGCCTTCATAATAACAGGGTGGATATCCGTAATATACCCAGAGGAAGGCGCACACCTGCATTTTTTCCCGGGCGGGTTTTATGGTCCGGTAGCCTTCCGCGGTAATTTCCACGATCTCGCCCGGACCCAGATAGTATTCAATTTCATACCCGGTGTTGGGGAAGGCGCAGGTTTCAGAGGCAATGGCATGGGCTCCGTCTTTTTTCCCAATGATGGCAGTGGTCCGGCCCAGTTTGTCCCGGGCGGCTATGATCCGTTCTGGGGTCAGGATCATCAGGGTGCAGGAACCCTGGACCTTTTCCTGTACACGCTCAATGCCCGAGATAAAATCCTCCTCCTCGCAGATCAGATTGGCCACGACTTCTGTGGGATTTACATTCCCCTGGAAATTCTCCGTGAAGTGCTTCTTCCTGTCCAGGAAGTAGCTTTCCAGTTCATCAATATTTACGATGCGGCTTACCGAAGTAATGGCGAAACGGCCCATGTGAGAATTGAACAGGATGGGTTGGGGATCTGTATCGCTGATGATGCCAATGCCGCTTTTCCCACTGAAATCTTTCAGATCGGATTCAAATTTAGTTCTGAAGTAGCCATCCTCCAGACTGTGTATGGATCTTCTGAATCCGTCTTTTTCGTTGAAGAATACCAGGCCGGCGCGCTTGGTGCCCAGGTGGGAATGGTAGTCTGTCCCGTAAAACACGTCGTACACACAATCCTGCTTGGAGATTGTTCCAAAAAAGCCGCTCATAGGTGGAAGTAGTTTTAGGTTCGTTGTCCTTCTAAAACTAGGTAATTTTCAAATCAGCACCAACTGCACCCCAGGCAAGCTTTCAGAAAGTTTTTACAGCAGCAGGTGCTGTTTGTGGGGCTCCCGCCACCCGGCCTGGGACTCATACTTTACAATATAGATCTTCAGCTCGGCCTGGCTTTCGTACTCCACGAAATAGATCTTCTTATCGGCCTGGCTCTCATACTCCACGAAATACCAGAGTCCGTCTTCGTCGGCCTGGCTCTCATACTCCACGAAAAAGACCTTCAGGTCGCACTGCGATTCATACTCCACCACATACACCTTGAGATCGGCCTGCGATTCGTATTCGACCTGAAACACTTTTTGTCCGAGGATGGTCGTGTAGGCTAGCAAAAGAATCGCCAGGGAAGCAATGGTTTTCATGATTGTCGGGTTTTGTGTGTAATACAAACAGCGCAAAAATCACTCCAAAGGATCCTGACCTGGATTGGCAGGCAAATTTGTCTTTTTTTGCCTGCGGAAGGGAAGGCGCGCCCTGCGCCGGCCCCCTAATTCTG
>CBDTYO010000393.1:0-3806 GCA_965364615.1 uncultured Bacteroidia bacterium | reverse complement strand
TGTATCAAAGGGAGAACCCATTAACTCGTTGATGCCCATCACCGCAGCCACACAACTGGCCGCACTGGAACCCACTCCGCTTCCCGGGGGGATCTTCCGGGCAAACACCAGGTCAAAGCCCTCATAGCTCACCAGCGCATGCAGCATGGCGGTGGCAGCCACGGCGGCCACGTTTTTTTCAGGATCCAGGGGGAGTTCCCATTGGGTCTGGTTGATCAGCACCAGTTTGCTCGTGCCGTTTCGGCGAACGATCATCTCATCGCCGGGCGATTCAAGGGCAAATCCCATCAGATCAAAACCGGGTCCCACGTTGGAGACCGTTGCCGGGCCGAACACTTTTATCTCTTCTCTTGCCATCAGTTCTGGAGCTTTTCAAAGGTGTCAGGGGTGAATTCGGTGAGGGACCTGATCTTCAGGTCTGCCGCTCCAAACCGTTCCTGTTCGTATTCCGACCGGTCGGGCATGGCCACCACCTTCATCCGGGCTGCCTTGGCCGCCACCACCCCGTAAAAGGAATCTTCAAAGGCCAGGCAATGGGTGGGGTCGACCTTTAGCTTCGCTGCCGTGTGGAGGTAGACCTCCGGGTGGGGCTTGCCCTGCATGTTCCTGGCAGCCGAAACCAGCAGGTCGAAGGAGTCGCGCAGGCCGTGCTTTTCCATGACGGCATCGATGTGCTCCCGGGTGGAGCAGGTGGCCAGGGCCACAGGAAGCCCCCGGTCCCTGAAAAAATCAATCAGTTCCCGGGCACCCTCCATCAGCGGCACTTCTCGCTTCATGGTCTCCACCATCCGGGCATCGTATTCCTCCATCAGGCCGGCCAGGTGAATGCCGTCCAGGGGGAAGCGGGCCGACCAGTGGGCCACCATCTCTTCGGTACGGAGTCCCCTGGTCTGCACAAGCAATTCATCGGTAAGCTCAAACCCCAGTTCTCCAAAAATGGCTCTTTCTGTCTGTTGCCAGAGATGCTCAGAGTCGATCAGGACCCCGTCCATATCAAAAATGATGGCTTTTATATGATTCGCTTCGCTCATATTACTTTATCTGTGTTGCGAACGCTTAAACATTTGCAACTCTAATAACATCCGCAAACACTCCTGCGGCAGTGACATCGGCGCCGGCACCGTACCCCTTCACGATCAGGGGCAGTTCACGGTAACGATCGGTGGTGATCAGGATGATGTTGTTGCTGGCCTCCAGGGGATATACCGGGTGGCTGGCATCCACTTCCACCAGGCCCATCCTTCCTTTTCCCTCTTCCAGGGTGGCCAGGTAGCGCCATTTTAATGCCTTCCCTTCCATTTCAATTCGCCTGGCCTCGAATTCCTCATCCAGTGCCTCCACCCCTTTCCAAAATGCTTCCTCACTGCCTTCAAAAAGTGATTCCGGCAGGAAGGGATCCACTTGAATGTCCTCCTCTTCCAGGCGGTATCCCGACTCCCGGGCCAGGATCAGCAGTTTCCTTTTCACATCGGTCCCGCTCAGATCCAGTCGCGGATCGGGTTCTGAATATCCCTCTTCCTTGGCCATCCGGATGGCCTGGCTGAAAGGGATATTCCTGCTCATGGTATTGAAAATATAATTGAGGGTCCCCGATACCACGGCTTCCAGTTTCAGGATCCGGTCCCCGCTTTTGATCAGGTCGTTGATGGTGCTGATTACGGGAAGTCCGGCCGCCACGTTGGTCTCAAAACTGAATTTTACGCCCTTTTGAATGGCCAGCTTTTTCAGACGGCTGTAATTGTCATAGGAGGAACTGGCAGCTATCTTGTTGGCAGTCACCACCGAAACATATTTTTCGAACAGGCGGTCATAGACCATGCCCACATGATCGCTGGCCGTACAATCGATAAATACCGAGTTCCGCAGGTTGTGTTCTGCGATGGCATCGATCAATTGGTCCAGATCGGAGGTTTCACCATTCGCCAGCCGGTCCTGGTAATCTGAGGGATCGATACCGGAAGGATCGATCACCATCTTCCGGCTGTTGAGGATGCCCACCAGGTTGACTTTCAGTTTGAGTTTTTCCATGAGTTTTTGTTGCTGCTTGGTCAGCTGCAGCATCAGTTTCTGACCCACGTTGCCCAGTCCGGCCAGGTAAAGGTGCAATTCGCGGTAATCCGAGAGAAAAAAGCCCTCATGGATCACATTCATGGCTTTTTTCAGGCTCTGTACATCGATCACCACCGAGATATTCAATTCGCTGGAGCCCTGGGCTGTGGCGATCACACTGATCCCGTTCCTTCCCAGGGAACGAAACAGAATGGCCGAGATGCCGGGAGTGTGCCGCATGCCTTCACCCACGATGGCAATGATGGAGAGTTTGGCGATGACCTCTATCTCCATTTCATTCTTGTGCCGGATCTCCATTTCAAATTCCTCGTTCAAGGCCCTCACAGCCTTGGCTTCATCGGCCGGTGAAACCGCAAAGGATATGGTCATTTCAGAGGAGGCCTGGGTGATCAGAATCACATTCACCTGTTCCCTGGCCAGCGAACTGAATACCCTGGCGGAGGTGCCGGTCTTGCCCACCATGCCGGTGCCTTTGACGGTGACCAGGCTCACATAGTCGATGGATGAAATCCCTTTGATGAGTTCGTTTTGCCGGCAGTGGCTGCTGGCGGTAATCAAAGTGCCGGCCAGCTCGGGATTGAAGGTATTCTTTACCCGTATGGGAATGCCGGCCCTGTAAGCCGGGGTGAGCGTCGGGGTATAGATCACCCTTGCCCCGAAATGGGAGAGTTCCATGGCCTCCTCGTAACTCATGCAATCGACCGTATATGCCTTGGGAACCATGCGCGGATCGGCGGTCATAAATCCATCCACGTCGGTCCAGATCTCAAGCAGCTCTGCTTCCAGGGCAGCTGCCACGATGGCGGCCGTATAGTCGGATCCTCCCCTGCCCAGGGTGGTGGTCTCCCCGTCCGCGTCGGAAGCGATGAACCCGGGCAGGATGGCTTTCTTGTCCAGGCCCTTGAAACGATTCCGTATGTTTTGATTGCTCTGGCTGAAGTCCACCGTGGCACTTCCAAAAAGGCTGTCGGTGCGGATCAGTTCACGGGCATCGATGTACTGTGCCCCTGCCAGGGAATTTGCCATGATCATGGCCGCGAGCCGCTCCCCGAAGCTGAGTACCAGGTCCAGGGTCTTGGGGCTCAGGTCACGAAGCTGGTAGATCCCCTGAAGAATCTCGTCAAACTCATCCATCAGCTTGTTTACTTCCTGCATGACCGACGCTTTGATAGCGTCTTTCAGCAAATCGCCGACCATCTCCGTATGGGTATTCCTGAGCCCGGTGGCTACCTCCCTGTAGGCGGCTTGCTGATTCCTGGCCAGCTGCGCTGCATGGATCAGGCGGTCAGTGACTCCGTTGAAAGCGCTGATGACCACTATGCCGGGCTCTTTTTGGGAAGCCAGAATCTTCTTCACCAGCCGGATGTTCTCTGCATTTCCCACGGAGCTTCCGCCAAATTTCAATACTTTCATAGGGTGGGTTTCAGGTTAGGATTCAGGAATTTTCAGCTTTGGGATTTCCGGGTTTCAGACTTTCTGGGGATCAGGCACTCTCGGTGGGAATGCTTCGATCCACCTTCTTGATCAGTCCCTGCAGGACCTTGCCGGGACCCACTTCCGTAAAAGAGGTGGCGCCATCGGCCAGCATCTGTTTGACGCTCTGGGTCCACCTGACTGGGGCTGTAAGCTGGGCCACCAGGTTGGTTTTGATCGATTCGGGATCGCTGTTGGGCAGTGCATTGACATTCTGGTATACGGGGCAGACAGGTGCAGCAATTTGAGCGGCCTGGATGGCC
>CBDTYO010000392.1:0-3807 GCA_965364615.1 uncultured Bacteroidia bacterium | reverse complement strand
ACCTCTATGGTGGAGACAACGAGGACCGGCTGAAACAGGAACTTCTTTTAGTGTTTGCACACGCTTTTGTGTGACAACAATGACTTCATAATCAGATCCGTGCTTTTTCAGTTCTTCCAGGAAAGGAAGGGGCAATGATGAATTGTTTTCGTTTGTATTGCCACCCCTGGAGTTTTCTGTCACAGGGGTCGTGAAGGATGAACGCAATGATGAGATTCTGAGAAACTCTGTTGTGAAGTCGGTGGGAAGTGACGGGATCACTGTGGAAACCAATACCGGCGAGGAGGGAACATTCAAGTTCATGCTGAAACCCGGAACCGATTATGTGTTCATTGCCAGCCAGCCCGGATACCTGAACGGAAAGGAACGTGAATCGACCCGGGGGCTTGATCAGAGCAGGGACTTCGAGGTGACCATTTACCTGGCATCCATCACACAGGTGATTGAACTGCCCAACATATTTTATGATTTTGCCAAATGGGATCTGAGGCCAGAGTCCATGGTGTCCCTGGATAACCTGGTTGAGACCTTGAATGACAATCCCAATGTGACCATCGAACTGATGTCACATACCGACTCCAGGGGAACACCGGCTGACAACATGGAACTGTCTCAAAAAAGGGCACAATCGGTGGTGGACTACCTGATCTCCAAAGGAATCGCTGCCGACAGGCTGCAGGCCATGGGATACGGCGAATCACAACCCAAGGTGGTGGATGAAAAGGTGATTGCCCAATACGATTTTCTGGAGTTGGACGATGTGCTTTCTGAGGCCTTCATCAATCAGCTGGAAAGCCCGGAGCTTAAGGAAAAAGCGCATCAGGTGAACAGGCGTACCGAATTCAGGGTACTTTCCACTGAATATATCCCGCAAAATTAAAGGAAATGAGCCATTCGTCCCGTTACCTTGAGCGTGGAGTATCTTCCGGCAAGGAAGATGTGCACCAGGCCATCAGGCATTTGGACAAGGGGCTCTTTCCCAATGCCTTCTGCAAGGTCATTCCCGATATGCTCACGGGCGATCCCGGGCATTGTCTGGTCATGCATGCCGATGGTGCGGGAACAAAATCCTCACTGGCCTATGTGTACTGGAAGGAGACTGGTGATCTTTCGGTCTGGAAAGGCATTGCACAGGATGCCATTGTGATGAATCTCGACGACCTTTTATGCGTGGGCATTACCGACAACATCCTGCTTTCCTCCACCATTGGCAGAAACAAGAGAAAGATTCCCGGCGAAGTCATATCCGCACTGATCAATGGGACCGAAGAGATCCTGGCACAGCTGAGAGACCTGGGAATATCCATTTACAGCACAGGAGGTGAGACCGCCGATGTGGGAGATCTGGTAAGGACCATCATTGTGGATTCCACAGTTGTGGCACGTTCCAGGAGGTCCGATATCATTGAGAACAAAATTGGTCCGGGCCAGGTCATTTTGGGCTTATCTTCGTCCGGACAGGCCACCTATGAGAGTTCCTACAACGGAGGCATGGGAAGCAACGGGCTTACCTCTGCACGGCACGATGTTTTTGGGGCCTACCTGGGAAAGAAGTATCCTGAAAGCTTTGACCCTGATCTGCCCGGCAAGCTGGCATATTCAGGCAGCAAAACGCTGACCGGGGCCATTGAGGATGTGGGTCTTGATGCCGGGAAACTGGTTTTGTCCCCCACCCGGACCTATGCTCCCCTGATCAGGGAGGTGCTGCTGCACCACAGGGAAAACATCCATGCCATGATCCACTGCTCGGGCGGCGCGCAAACCAAGGTTTTGCATTTTGCGGATGATGTGCACATTGTCAAGGATGAGCTGTTCCCGATCCCCCCTCTTTTCAGGATGATACAGGAAGAGTCCCAAACCTCCTGGAAGGAGATGTACCAGGTATTCAATATGGGTCACCGCTTCGAAATATATACCGATGAGGCAAGTGCTGCTGGTATTATGGAGCTGGCCGGAAAGTATCAGATCGATGCCAGGGTGGTCGGGCATTGTGAAGAATTTGCCGGGAAAAAGCTCACCATCAGGGGAGAGCAGGGAGAATATACCTATTAAGGAGAGAAAGCATGGGAGAGAACATGATATTATCACGTTTGGAGGGAGTGAAAGCCAGGTTCGAGGAAGTGGGTCAGCTGATCAACGATCCCTCGGTGATTGGCGACATGAAGAGGTATGTGAAGTTGAACCGGGAATACAAGCAACTGGAACCGGTGGTGGAGGCCATGGATGCTTACAGAGACCTGCTCAGCAACATGGAAAGTGCAAAACAGATGATGGCGGAGGAAAAGGACGAGGAACTCAAAGAAATGGCCAAGGAAGAACTGGAGCTGTACCAGCAACAGATTGGCCCCCTGGAGGAGGATATCAAGCTGCTATTATTGCCCAAGGATCCGGAAGATGATAAGAACGCCATTGTGGAGATTCGTGCCGGCACCGGGGGGGATGAAGCGAGCATTTTTGCAGGGGATCTTTACCGCATGTATGCCAAATTCTTTGAAGTCATGGGCTGGAAATCATCGGCCACCAGCTTCACCGAGGGAACCGTGGGCGGGTACAAGGAGATCATCATGAATGTAAGCGGGGAGGGGGTATACGGGATCATGAAATATGAATCTGGGGTCCACAGGGTGCAACGGGTCCCTCAGACCGAAACCCAGGGAAGGGTCCATACATCGGCGGCCACCGTGGCAGTTTTGCCCGAAGCTGAAGATTTCGAGATTGAAGTGAAGCAGTCCGATGTCCGGAAAGACACCTACTGTTCCTCGGGACCCGGGGGCCAATCGGTCAATACCACCTACTCGGCCATCCGTCTGACCCACATACCTACCGGGATCGTGGTCACCTGTCAGGATGAAAAATCCCAGTTAAAGAACCTGGACAAGGCCATGAAAGAGCTGAAAACCCGGCTTTATAACCTGGAGTATCAGAAGCGCATGGATGCCATCTCCTCCAAGCGCAAGACCATGGTATCTTCAGGTGACAGGTCGGCCAAGATCCGCACTTACAATTACCCCCAGGGAAGGGTGACTGATCACCGGATCAATCTGACGCTCTATAACCTGCAGACCATCATGAATGGCGATCTGAAGGAAATCATAGAAAAGCTCCAGATGGCGGAGAATTCAGAGCGGCTGAAGGAGAGTGGTATACAGTAAATCAGGAAGCGATGAACGCAGAAGAAATATTCAGGAATATCCAACGTAAAAAGAGTTTTCTCTGCATAGGGCTCGACACAGACTTTAAGAAGATCCCCAAGCTGCTTCTCGACAGCGAATATCCCGTATTTGAATTCAACAAGCACATCATCGATGCCACCGAGGAGCTGGCTGTGGCATACAAACCCAATCTGGCATTCTACGAGAAGCTGGGTACTGCGGGTCAAATGAGCCTGGAAATGACCCTGGGCTATCTTCGTGAGCAATACCCCGATGTTTTTATCATAGCCGATGCCAAGCGGGGCGATATTGGCAATACTTCCCAAATGTACGCCCATGCATTTTTTAAGAACCTGGACGTGGATGCCATTACCCTTTCTCCCTACATGGGCAGGGATTCCATCTCCCCTTTTCTGGAAATGGACGGAAAGTGGGCCATATTGCTGGCGCTCACTTCCAATGAAGGATCCGAGGATTTCCAGCGCCTGACACTGAAAGATGGCAGGCCTTTGTTCGAAAAGGTGATAAGCACTTCTGCCGAATGGGGAACAGTGAACAATATGATGTATGTGGTGGGGGCCACCAAGGCCGAAGCCCTGGCGGGCATCAGGAAGCTGATCCCGGAACATTTCCTGCTGGTCCCGGGAGTGGGTAG
>CBDTYO010000391.1:0-3814 GCA_965364615.1 uncultured Bacteroidia bacterium | reverse complement strand
CCCTATGATGGGGGCCAGGACCGTGAAGGCCAGGGTATCGCCTACCCCCGATCCATCCCGTGCCATGGCCACCACCTCGATCTCCCCGGGCAATCCGCCCCGCAGCAATCCTTCCGCCGAAATGGTGGCAGTTCCGCCCTCGTTGACCACGGTCCAGGTCACTCCGGGAATGCTGGCATCCACCGGCAGTATATCTGCAGAAAGCTGGAGCTCCTCGCCCGAAGTGAATTCTGTCACCTCTCCGGGAGAATGGATCACTATCTCACTCACATAGGTGGTGGTATCCATGATGTTCAACTCCAGGGTATCTGCGACCCCGGTTCCATCTCCGGCAGTGGCTATCACCTGCACCATCCCCGCGCCCAGGCCCAAGACCAGGCCATTGTCATTAACGCTGGCCAGGCCGGGACCGTTGAGCATGCTCCAGGCTGTTTCAGGATTGGAAGCAGTATCCGGGACGATGGTGGCCAGGCACTGAAGGGTGCTTCCCATGTCAAGTTCGGTCAGGCCACCCACCGCGGATAGAGAAAGGGAAGTGACCGGGACCAGCGGATCGGATATGGTCATGGCCAGGGTATCTGCCTCGCCCGATCCATCCAGGGCGGAGGCAACGACCTGCACTTCGCCAGGCAACCCGGCCCTCAGCAGTCCCTCTGGCGATATGGTGGCCGTGCCAGATCCATTGATCACCATCCAGGCAACCTCGGGATGGGTGGCAAATTCGGGATAAATGGCGGCGGAGAATTGCAGGTCCGAGCCGGTCATAACCTGGGTGGAATCCCCTTCAGCGGACACCTGAATACCGGATACCGGATAGCTTCCGTCCCACCCCGCAATTCTTGCCAGGATCCACCAAAAGGCATAGGCCTTGCGGTTGGCCGTGATATGCTGGGTATTGTGTTCGCCAAATACCACATCCCCTCCGGGAGTCCTTTTGTTCTCATAGTAATGCTCGCCCAGGATATGCGAATTCTGCCAGTCGTGGTAAAAGTTTCCCCCATAGAGGTCTGAATCCCCGTCATCTCCTGCATCCTCATAGTAATTGTCGTCCATGTCATGGGTGTCGATGGAATAATAATCCAGGCAGAATCTTTGGTTGCGCACACAGGAGTCCACGATCACTGCTGCCTGCTCCATCGGATTCAGGGGTCCCAGGTTGTCGTCCTTGTTGGCATGACCAGTCATGAAAATAAAGTGTACCGGGATTTCGCGCTGCCCCACTCCTGTTCCGATCTTTGTACCTCCTTCTCCATATTCTGAAATCAGCGTGGACATGCCCGGGAGGTAATTGTTCACCGGATCGTGACCGGCAATGTTGCACCATGACCACATCACCACATTGACAGTGGCATTCTCGGGGGCATCGAGGTAGTTCCGTGTGGTCTGGATAAAAGCCGTCTCATCCACGCTAAGATCAATGGCGTTGACCCCGGGAGGCGCATAATCCTCCAGGGCATAATCCCTGAACTCAAGGGTGGTGTCGCTGGGGGTCTCCGATACCCCGAAAAGCAGGGTGTCGCCGGGCTTATAGTCCTGCAAACCAAACACCCCCCTCGATACATGGGTTCCATGGGAAGTGTGCTGGTAGGCCACCACCAGTTCGGTGCGGGCCTTGTGGATATAGAATTCAGGAATGCTCCTGAGGACCACTTCCTTGGCCACAAAAGAGTCGGCAATAAACTCCTGGCCGGCCACCGGTGCATACAGGCACCAGAACCCCAGTACAAAAGCCACAACTCTATAGAACAGTTTACTCATATACCATCATTCAATGATCAAGGCAGAAGTATATACCTGCTGGTCCTTGGTCTTCAGTCTTACCATATACAGACCGGATTCAATCCCGTTGAGATCCAGAAAGATTTCACGTGCATATGGCTCCCCGGGGATGTGGGTGCTTATGACCTGCCCCACGGCATTGATCACGCTGATCTCAGTGACTTCCCCCGACGGAGCCTCCATCCTGAAGTGCCCGCTTCCCGGATTGGGGAAGATAAGAAAACTTTCCTCCCGGGCATGGTTTGCCCTGGAAGAAGTACTGCCCTCCCATCCGGCCATCCTGGCCAGGATCCACCAAAAGGCATAAGCTTTCCGGTTGGCCGTGATATGCTGGGAGTTGTGTGCACCCGTGGCCACGTCCCCTCCGGGGGTACGTTTGTTCTCGAAGTAGTCCTCCCCCAGGGCATGTGCATTCTGCCAGTCCAGGTAAAAATTTCCCCCATAGCTGTCCGAATCCCCGTCATCGCCTGCATCCTCGTAATAGCTGTCCTCCATGTCGTGGGTATCAATGGAATAGTAGTCCAGACAAAACCGCTGATGGCTGGTACAGTAGGCATTGATCAGCGCGGCCTGCTCCTTGGGATTGAGGGGTCCGGTATTGGCATTTTTGTTGGCATGTCCGGTCATGTATATGAAAGAGACCGGGATCTCCCGCTGGCCTTCTCCTGCGCCAATTTTTGAGCCGCCTGCTCCATATTCCGAGATCAGGGAATCCATCCCCGGCAGGTAGTTGCCTTCCGGATCGTGACCGGCGATGTTGCACCACGACCACATGACCACATTCACCGAGGCATTCTCCGGCGCATCCAGGTAGTTCCGGGTGGTCTGGATAAAAGCCGTTTCATCCACACTAAGATCGATGGCAGTCACCCCGTCAGGAGCATAATCTTCCAACGCGTAATCCCTGAACTCAAGCCTGTCGGGATCCGTGGTTTCCGAGATGCCAAAAAGCTGCTGGTCTCCTTCCTTGTAATCCTGCAGGCCAAACGCTCCCCTTGAAACATGGGTTCCATGGGAGGTATGCTGGTAGGCTACCACCAGCTCGGTGCGGGCCTTGTGGATGAATTCCGCCGGTATATCTCTCAGGACCGCCTCTTTGGCCACCCTGTAATCGGCGATGTACTCCTGACCATACGCAGGATTTATCAGGACAAACAGGCCCATGATGGAAAGGACCAGGGCCAACCTCCTTTCACGATTGTTTGTTGCTGGGTTCATGCATGGTTAGTTAGGGTTGGGAAGATTTTATTGAATGATGAGGGTGGAAGAATAGACCTGCTGTTCGTTGCTGGTCAGCTGCACGATATACAGACCGGCCGAAATGCCGCTCAGGTCCATATCAAATGCTGAAAGGTTGGGTCCGGGGGGTGTTTCCAGCCTCACCACTTTACCCAGGGAATCAATCACCCTGATCTCATGCACATCCGCCCGGGGAGTTTCGATTTTAAAAGTCCCTTTCCCGGGATTGGGATAAATAAGAAAGTCATCCTGATTTCCTGCCGGGCCGGTGGAGGAAGTTTCACCATCCCATCCGGCGATCCTGGCCAGGATCCACCACATGGCATAGGCTTTCCGGTTGGAGGTAATGTGCTGGGTGGTATGTACTCCAAATGAAACATGTCCCTCGGGAGTATGCCAGTTTTCATACCAATCCACTCCCAGGGTATGTGAGTTCTGCCAGTCCTCGTAGAAATTCCCTCCGTAGGTATCCGAATCGCCATTGTCCCCGGTATCCTCATAGTAAGTATCATCCATGGTGTGGGTGTCAATGGTGTAATAATCGTGGCAGAAGAGTTGGTTGGCCTCGCAATGGGCTTTGATCAGCTCCGATTGTTCTTTGGGATTCAGGGGACCGGTATTGGCATTTTTCACCGAATGACCCGTCATATATACAAAGGTGACAGGGACCTCACGCTGACCCTCCCCCGAACCGATCTTGGATCCCCCGGGTCCGTATTCATTGATCAGGGAATCCATCCCAGGCAAATAATTGCCTTGCACATCGTGTCCGGCAATAAGGCTCCAGGCCCACATG
>CBDTYO010000390.1:0-3817 GCA_965364615.1 uncultured Bacteroidia bacterium | reverse complement strand
CTGCTCATTCAGGAATTTCTTCAGGAACTCGGGGTCTTTGTAGTCGATGTATTTGATGCGGCTCTTGCGGAACCTGCAATACTTTTTTTTCTTGATCTCTACCGTGGGCGGAGTTAAATATCTGATTTCTGAATTATCCTGTGCCATTATTCGTTCTCCTGTTTTTGTTCTGCGCTTTTCCTAGCTCTTTTTTTCTCTGCATACGCTACCGCATATTTCTCCATCTTCATGGTGAGGAAACGGATGATGCGTTCATCCCTGCGGTATTCAGTCTCAAGTTTGGCGATCAGATCGGGCTCTGCCCTGAATTCGATCAGATGGTAAAATCCGGTGGATTTCTTTTGAATGGGATAGGCCAGTTTTTTCAAACCCCAATCCTCCTCATACACGATTTCACCTTTGCTATCGGTGATAATCTTCTTGAATTTAGCAACCGCTTCCTTCATCTGGCTTTCAGACAAAACGGGAGTAGCAATGAAAACGGTTTCGTACTGGTTCAACATGTGTCTAATTTTAGTTTATGAAAAATCGACTGCAAAAGTAGGAAGTTTTTGAACAACGGCCAAAAAAAAATGCTTTTTTCAAGGGAACTCGTCACTTTTTCATCTGCTTTGCCTGGGCCATCTGCTACAAGGGCACCCTCTTGCTCCGGTTATGACTTTACAGACTTAGTTGCTATCTTAGCAGGCGCGTATGGAAAAATTCATTGTATCGGCACGTAAGTACAGACCTGCGAGTTTCACAGATGTGGTGGGACAGGCCTCCATTACCACCACCCTCAGGAATTCCATCCAGAACAAGCACCTGGGACATGCTTACCTGTTCAGCGGCCCCCGGGGGGTGGGGAAGACCACCTGCGCGAGGATCTTTGCAAAGACCATCAATTGTGCAGATATTTCGGACGATGGAGAAGCCTGCAACCAGTGCGAATCATGCCTTTCATTCAATGAAAACCGCTCCTACAGCATTCATGAACTGGATGCGGCCTCTAACAATTCGGTGGATGATATCCGCACACTGACCGAACAGGTCAGAATACCACCTCAGATCGGTTCCTACAGCATCTACATAATCGATGAGGTGCATATGTTGTCCCAGTCGGCATTCAATGCCTTCCTGAAGACCCTGGAGGAACCGCCGCAACATGCCATGTTTGTTCTGGCCACCACAGAAAAGCACAAGATCATTCCCACCATTCTGTCCCGCTGTCAGATCTTTGATTTTCACCGGATCAAAGTGGAGGACACGGTGGCCTACCTGAAGCACATCGCGGATAAGGAAGGCCTGGCCTATGAGGAGGATGGCCTGCACATCATTGCCCAAAAAGCGGATGGAGCCATGCGCGATGCCCTGTCCATCTTTGATCAGGTGGTGAGTTTTTCCGGGGATAAAATCACCTACAAGGGGGTCATCGACAACCTGAATATCCTGGACTATGAGTATTATTTCAGGCTGACATTTTCACTGTTGGAAGGGGATGTGGCATCTGCCATGCTTATTTTTGACGAGATCCTTGCCAAGGGCTTTGATCCAAGGAATTTCATCAATGGATATGCCGCCCATTTGCGGGATTTGATGGTATGCAAGGATCCCGAAACCGTGAAACTGATGGAAGTGGGTGCCGGTATCAGGGAAAAGTACCTGGCACAGGCTGCCCAGGTTTCGCTTCCCTTTCTCTACGCAGGGTTGGAAATATGCAACCAGGCAGATATTCAGTTCAGGGCCAGCAGGAACCAGAGGCTGACCATAGAACTGGCACTGGTGAAACTGGCCGACCTTTCTGAGGGTTCAAAAAAAAAAAGCATAGCGGAGCAGCCGGAGGCAGCCCCGCCTGAAGAAAAAACTCCGGAGGCAGCCCCGCCTGAAACAAAAACCCCGGAGGCAGCCCCGCCTGAGGAAGAAATCGTGGAGGCAGCCCCGCCTGAAGAAAAAACCCCGGAGGCAGCTGCCACTTCAGAAGCCCTGGAAGGCGGTGAACCGGAACCCCAGACCGGCAATGGAAATGGAGCATCGAGGATTGTACGGAGTCCGGGCATCTCCATCAAAGATAGCCTGAAAGGCGTTCCCTCCTCCCTGGATAAGCCTGCCGGATCGACCCAATCCGCGGATCCTGCCGGATCGACGCCATCCGCGGATCCCTCCGGATCGACGCCATCCGCGGATCCCTCCGGATCCATGGACCTTCCTTCAGGCGAGCGTTCCGGTTTTGATCCGAAGGCAGTCCTTGAGGCCTGGAACGATTTCGCCCTGTCCATCCAAAAGAGCAAACCACGCATGCACAGCACCCTTACAAGCAATCAGCCGGAGATCAACGAAAAGGGTGACCTGAGCATCAGACTGAACAGCGAGGCCCAACGGGACCATTTCCTCAAAAAAATCAAAGCTCCCCTGGCAGAGCATATCCGCAGGAAAACAGGCCTCACCCAACTGGAAATCATCGCTGAAGTGGCTGAAAGCGAAAAGGATGAAAAGAAAATATACACAGAGCAGGACAAGCTTGAATTCCTGATTCAAAAGAATCCTGAACTGGGAACCCTCAAATCGCGATTCAACCTGGATTTTGACGATTAAAGGCGGAACCTGATATGCAAAACGAAGTAAAAAACATTTGTATTTTTATATCACTTTACGAAAACCATAAAATATGACCGGAGAAAAGATTACCAACCAGAAGGGAAGAATTGCAGTTCCCGATTTTCCAATTGTGCCTTTTATAGAGGGTGACGGAACAGGCCCTGATATTTGGGCGGCCTCGGTAAGGGTGCTCGACGCTGCCGTGGAAAAAGCCTACCAGGGCAAGAAGCAAATAGTCTGGAAAGAAGTATATGCAGGTGAAAAGGCGTTCAACCTGACAGGCAAATGGTTGCCGGAGGAGACCCTGGACACCATCCATGAGCACCTGGTAGCCATCAAGGGCCCCCTCACCACCCCGGTGGGCGGAGGCATCAGATCGCTGAACGTGGCTCTGCGCCAGATCCTTGACCTTTATGTCTGCCTGCGCCCGGTGAGGTATTACAAGGGCGTGCCCTCACCTGTCAAAAATCCCACCACCACCGATATGGTGATTTTCCGGGAGAATTCAGAAGACATTTATGCAGGCATAGAGTGGATGACCGGTACCGAAGAGGGCGAGAAGGTGAAGAAGTTCCTGCTGGATGAGATGGGGGTAAGCACCATTCGTTTTCCCGAGACTGCTTCCATTGGGATCAAACCGGTATCCAAAGAGGGCACATGGAGACTGGTCAGAGGGGCCATCCAGTATGCAGTTCGTCACAATTTGCCGTCTGTCACCCTGGTACACAAGGGCAATATCATGAAGTACACCGAGGGACAGTTCAAACAATGGGGATATGAACTGGCTGAACAGGAGTTTGGCAACAGGGTATTTACCTGGAACCAGTACGACCGCATTGCCGAAAAGGAAGGGAAGGCCAAAGCCAATGAAGCCCAGGATGCGGCCCTGAAAGAAGGGAAAATCCTGATCAAGGATGTGATTGCGGATGCCTTCCTCCAGCAGATCCTGACCCGGCCTGCAGAATACTCGGTCATAGCCACCATGAACCTGAATGGCGATTATATTTCCGATGCGCTGGCAGCCATCGTTGGCGGAATCGGAATTGCCCCCGGGGCCAATATCAACTATGAGACCGGACATGCCATATTTGAGGCCACGCACGGAACAGCCCCCAAATATGCCGGTCAGGACAAGGTAAATCCGGGCTCAGTGATCCTCTCGGGAGTATTGATGTTCGAATACATGGGATGGCAGGAAGCTGCTGACCTGATTTATAAAGGAATTGAAAAAGCGATCGCCACT
>CBDTYO010000389.1:0-3822 GCA_965364615.1 uncultured Bacteroidia bacterium | reverse complement strand
AGATTTTACCCTCGATAAGGGGGTGTTGATAAGCGAAGAATTTAAATACTATATTAAAAAATCAATATAACCATTTGAATTATGCTGCCACACACCGAATTACTAAAGCTGAAAAGATGGAATACCCCGACGATCTATAACGGATGGGAACAGATCACAGAAAGGGACGCTGCTCATGAATGTTTTAATCTTGAAGAATCGAAAGATTTTGATCAGAAGTTTTCCCGCTATGAAGATGCTTCAGCTGCGTTGCCCAGAATCCAGTCACTGGGGTATGAGGATGCATTTATTGTGGCTTGGTACAATGGAATTCAGGTAACCACCCAGAAGGCAAAACAATTGGAATGAAGCTTATTTGATGCATATTTTTCCTATATTTGGAGGGATTGAAAGCACCCGATCATGGATAGCAATTTTACCAGCAGGCCTCAGAAATTAGGTTCTGAAAATGCAGACAAGCAGAGCCGCGCCATTTTGATATTGCACAACGATGAGGTGAATACCTTTGACTATGTGATGGAAACCCTTGTGGATGTGTGCGATCATTCCATGACGCAGGCGGAGCAATGTGCTACCATCACCCATCACAAAGGCAAATGTGAAGTCAGGTCCGGATCCCTTTCAGAAATGAAAGAGCTTCGCTACAAACTTATTTCGCGCGGACTTAAGGCCTCCGTAGACAACTGAACCCCCTATGGCAGTAATTATAATCTTAATCATCCTGGGAATTCTGCTTTTCGTGATTGAATTCCTGCTTGTTCCGGGTGTCACAGTGGCAGGCATCGGGGGATTGATACTTACCGTATTCGGGGTATACAAGGCATTCAACGACTACGGAGCCACCACCGGGGTTTGGGTACTTATCGGCACCCTTTTGCTCAGCGTGTTTGTCATTGCCATGTCACTCAGGGCCAGAACCTGGGACCGGCTGATGCTCAAGACCAACATACAGGGGACCGTGGATACAGACCTGACCGAAGAACAAATCAAGGTAGGGGATCATGGAACGACCCTCACGCGACTGGCACCCATGGGAAAGGTGATGGTGAACGAACTGGTAAGGGAAGCCAAATCCATTGAGGGATATGTGGACGAACATGAAGAGATCGAGGTGGTTTCGGTACAAGGAACCCGTATTAATGTTAAACCTGTAAAAGAAACTTAGATATGGAATTTAGTTACTCATGGATCATCATTGTTGTGGCCAGTATCATTGGCCTTTGGATCATTTTATACTTCATCCCCATAGGCTTGTGGTTTACCGCACTCCTGTCGGGCGTGCGTATTTCCCTCTTACAGTTGATCCTGATGCGCTGGCGGAAGGTACCTCCCACCATTATTGTCAGGTCACTCATTGAAGCTACCAAGGCCGGACTGGCATTTATCAAACGAGACGAACTTGAGGCCCACTACCTGGCTGGAGGGCATGTGGAACAGGTCATCCATGCCCTGGTGTCGGCCAGCAAGGCCAACATAGATCTTTCCTTTCAGATGGCCACGGCCATCGATCTTGCCGGAAGAGAGGTTCTGGAAGCCGTGCAGATGTCTGTAAACCCAAAGGTCATTAATACTCCCCCGGTCACTGCCGTGGCCAAAGACGGGATCCAGCTGATTGCCAAGGCAAGGGTGACCGTAAGGGCCAACATCAAGCAGCTTGTGGGTGGTGCAGGAGAAGAGACTGTGCTGGCACGTGTGGGTGAAGGGATTGTTTCTTCCATTGGATCCTCCAAATCCCACAAGGAGGTGCTGGAGAATCCCGATTTTATTTCCAAGATCGTACTGGAAAAGGGGCTGGATGCAGGAACCGCTTTCGAGATTCTTTCCATTGATGTGGCCGATATTGATATCGGGAAAAACATCGGTGCGGTGCTTCAGATGGACCAGGCCAACGCGGATAAGAACATCGCGCAGGCGAAAGCCGAGGAGCGCAGGGCCATGGCTGTCGCCACCGAGCAGGAGATGAAAGCCAAGGCCCAGGAAGCCAGGGCGAAGGTGATTGAAGCCGAAGTGGAGATCCCACTGGCCATGGCTGATGCCTTCAGGACCGGAAATCTGGGGATTATGGATTATTATAAATTCAAGAATATTCAGGCTGACACCTCCATGAGGGATTCCATCAGCAAGGGATCTCAGCCTGCGGGAGGAAAAATAAACCCCAAGGATAAGGACAAGTAGTATCCCTATTTCTTCCTGTAGTATCCTCCGGTGGGGAAGCCACCCTTTACACCCCTGGAGGCCGCCCCTTCCTCCTCGGAGGATTCGGGCAATATCCATTGCTTAAGGTCATTGATCAGTTCCTGACCTACGGGGGGCTGATCGCTCAGCAGGAAGCCTCCTGTAATGTATCCGAAGGGATAACTGTCTTTGAAGGCGTGAAAGCGATCCTCGGAATGAACCTCCAATTTGGAACCTTCCATCCTGGTCATTTCCAATTCCTTGTCCTGTCCGTCTGTTTGAGAAGACAAGGTATAACTGAGCTTAAAATCTCCTCCTTTTTCGATCCATTCTGTCTTGCTGTTTGGAAGAATCTCCAGGCTGATCATTACGGGATCTGAGAAGGGATCGTCCCCATTCAGATAGCGGGAGACCTCACTGATATGAAATCCAAACCATCCTTCAGGGTCGGATTGGGTGACAGAGGAGAATTCGTACCATATGTCAGAGCCAGAAGGCTCTTTCACCTGTACATTCAAATCAAAACTCTCATTGGCTATCCTGTTACCTTCGATATCATGCAGCACACCCTGGAAATCCAGGTCATACACAACCTGTCCGGCGATTGGACATAATGCGCTGATAAATAAAACGATCAGCAGGGTTCGTAATTGTTTCTTAAGGTTCATGACACAGGGATATTGATCCAAATAAATGTACGAAATTTCTGAGAACAAGACCAGGATCATGCTGGCCACAGACCCTCCGGCATCCTGTGGAAGCATTGTGCCAACCTCCCTGTTATTAACAAATTGTTAATAACACTTGTGTATGAATTGTGAATAGAGAGCCCGTGTATGTGCTTGACTTACGCAGGCCGATCGTCTATTTTTGGTGAGACCGAGTGAGAGATAATAGGCCGCTCGAAGGGTCGTTCAGTGTAGTGAGCCCGTCCTATGGGACAGGGTTAGCGAACTGACCGGAACCACAAAAAGGATCCGGAGATTCATCCAGAGCCAGGCATATGCCACGAGACAGTGTTTCCTGGCATATTTGACCGCAGATCCTCTCGAAGACGATCTTTTAAAGGTTAATCAGGAAGGTTGAAGAGCCAAAAAGAATCCCCTGGGGTTCCCCTAAGCTTTTCCACTCTGGCTTCAGGCAGTCCAACACAACTGGCTGAAGCAGGGGCCTTCAGGAGCCAGTCCCGGAAATCCGGTGTATACCGGGTCAACGGACGGTTGCAGGTCGGTGTTTTAAGGAACACAGGCCGAGAACCCGGGCGTAACGGTACTTGCCTTCGGGAATACCGGATAAGCCGGCCATAATAACTGTAACTCGGCACTGATTGGTGGCTATGGGTACCCATCAGTGAAATGGGAGCAAACGAAGAGTTTGCTCCCATTTTGTTTTTTGTTTATGAATGATCAATCAGGCCCTCCTATTGGCTGCTGTTCTTCCGGAAAGCGTTTACTATGATACCTGCCAGAATCCCTCCCAGGCAGGCTGCGAAAGCCCACATGACCAGTTTTTCTGAGATTCCGGTAAAGATGGCGGGTACGATCACCCCCACGAGGCACATAAGGATGGCAAGCCAAACGCTCAGCCGATTTATTTTCGGGTAGATCCAGAGGACCAGTACCAATAAACCCAGCGACATGGTGAGGG
>CBDTYO010000388.1:0-3826 GCA_965364615.1 uncultured Bacteroidia bacterium | reverse complement strand
GTGTTCAGATCCACGGGGGCATGGGCTTTTCGGCCGAGATGATGATCGACAAGGGCTACCGCGATTCCAGGATCAACCGGATCTTCGAGGGCACCAACGAAATCAACCGCCTGCTGCTGGTAGATAATATATTGAAGAAAGGAGCCAAGAAGGTACTGCCCGTGATGGAACTGGCCGAAAAGGCCTTTGAAGAGGTGAAGACCCTGAATGGTGCACCCGCAACGGCAGAAGGATGGTTTGCAGAGAAGGATCAATACGTGGCCAATCTGAAAAAGGTGGTTCTGATGCTCCTGAAAGCTGCCTCAGACAAGTTCACCCGCACCCTGGTCACCGAGCAGGAAATCCTCAGCAATATCTCTGACTGCATCATACAGGTGTATGCGGCAGAATCTGTGGTATTGCGCCTGAAGAAGATGGAGGCCATGAAAGGCGAAGAGGCCTGCAAGATCTACCGGGATATGGCGGATGTCTTTGTTTATGATGCTGCCGCCAGAATCGCCAAATTTGCCAGGGATACCACCTACTCCTTCGCTTATGGCGAAGTGCGCGATCTGTTGGAAAAAGGAATCTCTCATTTTACCTGGGTGAAGGGGGTAAATGTAAAGGAAGCACGCAGAAAGATCGCTGACCAGTTGATTGACGAGAATAAATATTGCTTTTAAACACCAGGTAATCGGATCTGATACCAAGCATATTGTACTTTTTGGTGCCGGGAATGTGGCCACACACCTTTCCCGGCATCTTCATGCTCAGGGGCATGTCATAGATTGTGTCTGGTCCAGAAGCCTGGACTCGGCCCGGACATTGGCCGACCAGGTGGAAGCCAAAGCCAGCTCCATGCTGTCAGAGCTGCCCCGGCAGGCAGATTTCTACCTGTTGGCTGTGCCCGATCGAGCTGTCGCGGACCTGGCAAATGAGTGCACAGGCTTCCGCGGGATCTGGCTGCATACCGCCGGAGCCCTTTCCATGCAGGTGTTTAAGGGCCTCTTTCCTGAATATGGAGTCCTGTATCCCCTGCAGACGCTGAGCAAGGATTTTCCATTGCATAGTGAAAAAATACCTTTTCTGGTAGAGGGATCTTCCCCGGAGGTCAGCGCACAGGTGACCAAGCTGGCCACTTCCCTTTCGGAAAGGGTGGAAGCCGCTGATTCTGCCACCCGGCTGGTCATTCACCTGGCTGCGGTATTTGCCAATAACTTCTCCAACCACATGGTCCGCATCGCCCAACAGATCCTGAAGGAGCAGAACCTGTCCCCGAACCTGCTGGATCCCTTGCTGGAGGAAACCTTTCTGAAGCTGACCAGGGTAGGGGCCAGGGAGGCACAGACTGGCCCTGCAGTGCGCGATGACCAGATGACCATGAAGAAACACATTGAATGGCTGAAGAACCATCCCGAATGGGAGAAATTGTATACTTTTATGAGCCGGGAAATCGCGCGCACCCGGGAGGAATAAGCTTACAGGATTTATTTTGCATGACCAATTTTAAAGAGAGATTACAAAAAGTTAAGGCATTTGCATTTGATGTGGACGGCGTGCTCAGCAGCCCGGAAATTTATCTGCACCCCACGGGGGAACTGATGCGTTCCATGAATACCAAAGACGGTTATGCCCTGCAATATGCAGTGAAACGAGGGTATCCCATTGCCATTATCACCGGAGGGAATACGGATTCGGTGGCACTCCGCTTCAAGGGATTGGGCATCACCGATATCTACCTGGCTTCTTCCCAGAAGGTGGACGATTTTACCGATTTTCTCTTCAAGTATGATCTGGCTCCTGAAGAGGTGCTTTACATGGGCGACGATCTGCCCGATTACGAGGTGATGCAACGAGCAGGTGTGCCCTGTTGTCCGGCCGATGCGGTAGAGGAGATAAAGTCGGTGGCCCATTACATCTCTCCCTATGGGGGAGGCAAGGGTTGTGCAAGGGATATCATTGAGCAGGTCCTTCGTTTGCATGGAAGATGGATGGATGGACAATCGTTTACCTGGTAAGGCTCAAAGATGATCGGGAAAATTCAATCGGTATTGAGACTGGTCAGGTTACCCAACCTGCTTATCATAGCTTTTACGCAGTATGCCATGCGTTACCTGATCATGGAGCCCCTGCTTCCTTCCTCCTCCTTTGATCTTCAGTTTGGGGACCTTCAGTTTGCCCTGCTGGTCTTCTCCACCATGCTGATTGCAGCGGCCGGCTATATCATCAACGATTATTTTGACACCCAATCAGATCTGATCAACAAGCCCAAACGGGTGGTGGTGGGAGTGACCATACACAGGCGCATGGCCCTGATCCTGCATGCGGTGATGAACATCATGGGAGTGGGCATCGGCGTGTACCTGTCCTTTTATATCAAGCTTCCCACCCTTTCCATGGTTTTTCTGATTGCCACAGGCTTGCTTTGGTTTTACTCCACCAATTACAAGCGACAGTTCCTGGTAGGAAACCTGGCCGTATCCCTCCTCACCGGATTGGTTCCATTGATGGTGATTTTGTTTGAGATCCCATTGCTGAACCGGGAATACGGAGAGCTCATGCTCAGGAGCAATGCCAGTTTCGGTTACCTGGTGGCCTGGGTGGGGGCATTCAGTTTTTTTGCCTTTATCACCACATTGATCCGGGAAATCATCAAAGATGCAGAAGATTTTGAAGGCGACAATGCCTATGGCATGAAGACCGTCCCCATTGTATTGGGCACCCGCTGGACCAAGGTGGCACTGCTGGTTTTGCTGAGCGGAACCCTGGGTGGCCTGGTTTACCTGCTGCTAAAATACATTGTGTTCTCGGACGATCCACTGGATTATATTTCCCTGATCTACTTCACCGTGCTCCTGGCATTGCCCTTGATCGCATTAAGCATACAGGTCATACTGGCCAGGGACAAACGGGCTTACAGAAGAGCCAGTTTTTTGATCAAAGGGATCATGCTGGCTGGGATCCTATACTCTGTGGTGGTGTTCTACCTGGCAAGTTTTAAGTACTAAAAGGACAGTGGAGGACTTGCACCCATATGAAATATTGCTGGCTTCGCAATCTCCGCGAAGATCGGCACTGATGAAGGAACTGGGGATCCCTTTCAGGGTGGTGGAATCCGCACACATCCACGAGGACTATCCTGCACATCTCATTGGTGGGGAAATCGCCCAGTACCTGGCAGAGCATAAGTCAGATGCCTATGGGATACCGCTGGACGAGTACCAGGTGCTGCTTACTGCCGACACCATTGTCTGGCACCAGGGCAGGGAATTGGGCAAGCCGGCCGACAGGGAAGAGGCCATCGAAATGATTGCCTTATTGTCTGGGGATACCCATCAGGTGTTTACCGGGGTTTGTCTCCGGTCGGCCTGGGCCAGAAGGGCATTTTTTGTGTCCACCGATGTGGTTTTTTCCAGGCTCGAAGAGAAAGAGATCGAGTATTATGTGGATCGTTACCTGCCCTTCGACAAAGCAGGGGCCTATGGGGTTCAGGAATGGATCGGACACATTGCCGTAGAACACATTTCAGGAAGCTATTTCAATGTAATGGGACTCCCTGTGCAGAAAGTATATAGTGAATTGAAAGCAATTACAGGTATAAAAAAACAGAAGAATCAGATATGAGCAAGCTTCAAAGAACATTCAGGAAAAGGCATATTTCAGCCATACTTACACTATTCTTGTTGGCTGGAAACATGGCTGTCAGAGCAGAGGAGGGAATGTGGATTCCCCTGTTGCTGGAAAAATACAACATTGAAGCCATGCAGGAGGCCGGGTTGAGGCTCAGTGCGGAAGACATCTACAGCATCAACCAGGATTGTCTGAAAGATGCTGTCGTGATCTTTGG
>CBDTYO010000387.1:0-3829 GCA_965364615.1 uncultured Bacteroidia bacterium | reverse complement strand
CAGGCTATCTTCCCGGGGAAAGCAAATCGTGCATCGTATTTTCCAGGGCGCCGGTCAGAGAGAAGTATCACCTGCTGGAGGCAGTAACAGGCCAAAAGGCTCTTACTCTGAAAGCGGTCCCAATCAAGGCAACGGGTTGGGGAAGTTTTGATCATTACTATGGCCTCGATTTTTCGCAAGTGGAGACCCCCGGCAGGTATTACCTGGAAGGTGCCAAATCGGGCGCCAGGTCGGGGACCTTCACCATCTCTGGAAAGGCTTACGATCATTATCCCGAAATATTGCTGGGTTTCTTGCGCCAGCAGCGTTGCGGATACAATCCGTTTCTGGATGTGGTATGTCACCCCGGGGATGGACGCTCCTTTTATGGCCCCATGCCCGATTCCACCTTCGTGGATGTGAGCGGGGGATGGCACGATGCAGGGGACCAGCTCAAGTACCTGATCACGGGTTCCTATGCCACCGGGCACATGCTATTGGCCTATGAGCTCTATCCCGATCGCTTTGAAGACCAATGCAATGCCCTGGGCCAGCCCCGGCCCAATGGGATCCCTGATGTGCTGGACGAGGCCAGGTGGGGACTGGATTGGATCCATAAGCTCCATCCGGCCCCGGATCAACTGATCCACCAGGTGGCCGACGACCGGGATCATGTGGGCTGGAAGATGCCAGATGAGGATCCTTCCGACTATGGATGGGGTCCGAACAGCTACCGGGCGGCCTACTTCGCCACCGGGAAGCCCCAGGGTCTCCTGAAGTACCAGAGCGAGGCCACCGGGGTAGCCAACCTGGCTGGGCGCTCAGCAGCGGCCATGGCCCTGGCGGCCCGCATATGGGGAGAGGATCTCGAAGACGCTGCCTTTTCGCAGAAGTGCCTGGAAGCGGCCCGGACCCTGTATGGGATGGGCAAGGAAAAGGAAGGCTTCCAGCAGGGGAACTCCTACGGAGCGCCCTATCGCTATGGCGAAGAAACCTGGGCAGACGACATGGAATGGGGAGCGGCCGAGCTATATAAGGCCACAGGTGAAAAGACTTTCCTGGAAGATGCCATCCGTTATGCCCGCATGGCGGGCACCGTTTCCTGGATGCCCCATGATACAGCCAGGCACTACCAGTTCTATCCTTTTGTAAACCTGGGGCACTATGCCCTGCATTCCTCCGTGGAAGGTACCTTCCGGGACACCCTGGCGGGCTATTACCGTTCCGGGATCGAGGCCTGCCAGGCCAGGGGGGAAACAAACCCCTATGGCATCGGGATTCCCTTCATCTGGTGTTCCAACAACCTGCTGACGAGTCTGGCTGCACAGATCATTCTGTACGAACATATGACAGGCGACAGGAGCTATCACCCCTTTTTGGTGGAACAGCGTGACTGGCTTTTGGGGCGGAACCCCTGGGGCACTTCCATGTTTACCGGGATCCCGGAAGGGGGCGAGTACCCGGTGGATGTGCATACCAGCATCTATGCCCTGACCGGAAAGGAGGTGGCCGGGGGACTGGTGGATGGTCCGGTGTACGGCACCATCTATCGCTCGCTGCTGGGATTGACACTGCATGATGAGGATGAGTTTGCAGCACTGCAGAATCCCTTTGTGGTCTACCACGACGACATGGGCGATTACTCCACCAATGAACCCACCATGGACGGGACTGCCGGGGCCATCCTGATGATGGCCCATTTTGCCGGAAGGTAGAACTATTTGCCTCGTTTCTGAAGCAGGATCTCTGTGGCCTCAAGGGTCACCAGGCAGCCTTTTGGCATGGCCATAAGTTCTTCTTCGATTTCGGTATAGAACAGTTCCAGTTTTTCGGTCTTGTCCACAAATTCAATGACCACCGGCAGCTTTTCGGTCAGCTCCCAGAACCTGGAGGAGTGGATCTTGCTGCTGGTCCCGTATCCCATGATGCCCCTGAATACAGTGGCCCCGCTGATCCCCTTTTCCTTGGCCTGTTCCACCAGGTATTGGTAAAGCAGTTTGGAACCTATGCGATCGGTGGTACTGGCCTTGATTTTCAACCGGCTGTATTCAGCAGTTCTTTTCTTCTTGGATGTCATGTCAGCTTAGTAGTTTGGTGGAGATGTATCCCAGGAAGACCGCGGTGAATCCCAGCAGGATGCTCAATCCTGTGTACAGAAACAAGGGAAGGTACTGTCCGTTCCGCAGGAGCATCAGATTCTCGCCTGTGAAAGAGGAAAAGGTGGTGAACCCGCCGCAAAGCCCCACCATCAGAAACATGCGCCATTCGACGGTCAGGATGGGACTCCTCTCCGATATCCCAATAAGGAACCCAATGAGCAGGCTGCCCACCACGTTGACCGTAAGGGTACCTATGGGAATGGAGAACCAGTCGATCCGTGTATTCAGTTGTGATACCAGGAAGCGGGCCACGCTTCCTATAAACCCGCCCAGTCCGATCAGCAGAAGTTGCTTAAGCATTTTGTAATCAGTCTTTTAGCCACTGGTCCAGCCAGGCCTTGAACTCCCGCTGCCAAAGGATCCCGTTCTGGGGGCTCAACACCCAGTGGGTTTCGGAAGGGAAGAAGAGCATGCGGCTGGGTATGCCCAGCATTTGTGCCGTGTTGAAGGCAGCCATGCCCTGGGTGTAGGGAATGCGGTAGTCGTGCTCTCCCTGGATGACCATGATGGGAGTATCCCAGTTGGTTACGAATTGGTGGGGAGAATTGGCGTAAGACTTTTGTGCCACCGGATTGTCCTTTTCCCACGGTGCGCCTCCCTTTTCCCAGTGATCGAAAAACATTTCATCCGTGGTGGAATACATCATTTCCGCATTGAAAACCCCGCAGTGGGAGATAAAGGCCTTAAATCGTCCCTCATGAGGTCCGGCGAGCCAGAAAATGGAAAAGCCTCCGAAACTGGCACCAACGGCGCCCAAACGTTCTTCATCCACAAAAGGTTCTGCGCTGATGTCGTCGATGGCGCTGAGCAGATCCTGCATGGCCAGTCCGCTGTTGTCCTTGCTCACCTGGTCGGTCCAGAGTTGTCCGTGACTGCTTACTCCCCGTCTGGCAGGGGCAATCACCACATAGTCCAGGGAAGCCATCTGGCTCATGTTCCAGCGATAGCTCCAGAACTGCCCCAGGACACCCTGTGGCCCTCCGGTGCAGAACATCACGGCCGGATACTTTTTACCCCTGTCGAAATGAGGCGGATAGATGGCCCATACCAGCATCTGTTTGTTGTCCACTGTGGTGACCCAGCGCTTCTCCACAGCAGGCATGGTGAGCTGGTCAAGCAGGTGTTTGTTTTCGAAGCTTAGTTCAGTGGCTTCCCCTGTTCCCGGGTCCACGCTGTAGATCTCCTGGGGCCTGGTCATGTCGACGCGGGTGGCTATAAGCCTGGATTTCGGTGGTCTGTACATTCATTTTAAATACATGGTGTTCGGAATTCACCGCGCAAACAAAATACAGGTGTTCCCCTTCGTCGGCCCAGATTTCCCCGAAGGGGGAGTAATCAAAGTCGGATGTGAGATAGCGTTTTTCTCCGCTGGCCAGGTCCAGTTCGAAAAGGCGTTCCTTGTCTGCTTCATATCCTGCCCTTTCCATGCTGTGCCAGTACATCTTCCTGCCATCGGGAGAGAAGAAGGGCACGCGGTCGTAACCAGGCATGCCTTCCGTCAGGTTTGTGGTCGTTCCGCTTTCCAAATCGTAGAAATAGACGTCGGAATCGGTGCTGAAGGTATAGTCCAGACCCGTCAATTTTTTGCAGGTATAGGCAATCCCCTTGCTGTCGGGCGTCCATGCCACCTCCTCCAGTCCGCTAAAAGGCTTCATGGGCGAATCATAGGGTTCGTCAGGCATAAGGTCGGT
>CBDTYO010000386.1:0-3852 GCA_965364615.1 uncultured Bacteroidia bacterium | reverse complement strand
CAGTTTTACTTCGATCTCTTGTCCTTCTTTCAGGACTTCTTCCACTTTCTCCAACCTTCTCCATTCGATCTCAGAAATGTGAAGCAGTCCGTCTTTGCCAGGCAGAATTTCCACAAATGCCCCATAAGGAGTGATGGTTTTCACCTTTCCTTTGTAGATCTCACCAGGTTCGGGGACAGCCACAATGCCTTTGATCCAGTTCATGGCGGCATCAATGGAAGCCTTGTCCACTGCGAATACATCCACCAGACCCACGTTATCAACCTCATCGATGGTAATGGTGCTGTTGGTTTCCGCCTGGATCTCCTGGATCACTTTTCCTCCCGGTCCAATCACCGCACCAATCAGATCCTTGGGGATCTCTATTCTTTCGATCCTCGGGGTATGGGGCTTATAATCCGGATTGGGAGCCGGCATGGTCTCAGCCATCACATCCAGGATGTGCATCCTGCCTTTTCTGGCCTGTTCAAGTGCCTGGGAAAGAATTTCGTAGGAAAGCCCTTCCACCTTTATATCCATCTGGGTGGCAGTGATTCCATCACGGGTTCCAGTTACTTTGAAGTCCATATCACCCAGGTGGTCCTCGTCACCCAGTATATCTGAAAGCACCGCAAATTTATCTGAATCTTTATCCGTGATTAATCCCATGGCGATTCCGGATACGGGCTTTTTGATCTGAACACCTGCGTCCATCAGGGCCAGTGTACCGGCGCAAACTGTGGCCATGGAGGAGGATCCGTTGGATTCCAGGATGTCTGAAACGATCCTGAGGGTATAAGGCATTTCGTCTTCAGCAGGCAGCACCCTTTTCAGGGCTCTGTGGGCCAGGTTTCCGTGTCCCACTTCCCTGCGGCTGGTTCCCCTGTTGGGACGGGCATCGCCTGTGGAAAAAGGTGGAAAATTGTAGTGCAACAAAAACTTGTCGTTCCCCTTTTTCATCACATCGTCCACCAGTTTGGCGTCCATCTTGGTGCCCAGGGTGACGGTGGTAATGGATTGGGTTTCCCCACGGGTAAATACTGCGGAACCGTGAGCAGCAGGCAGGTAGTCCACTTCACACCAGATGGGACGTATTTCATCGGTCTTCCGGCCATCCAGACGAACAGCCTCATCCAGGATCACACGGCGTACAGCTTCCTTCTCCACATCGTGGTAGTATTTACCTACCAGCATTTCATTCACTTCCCCGTCCTCACCAGCTTCTTCCTCCAGTTTGGCAAGCAAGTCTTCCTTCACCTTTTCAAAGGCATCGCTGCGGGCATGCTTGTCTGCATTGGCCGATTTGGCAATTTGCAGGGCGGCCTTATAGGTTTCATCCCAGACCCTTTTGCGAAGCTCCTCGTCATTGCTTTCATGCGAATATTCGCGTTTCTCCGTTTTGCCTGCCTTTTTGGCCAGATCAAGCTGAGCCTGACACATGGGTTTGATGGCCTCGTGGGCAAATTTAATGGCCTCCAGCATTTCTGCTTCACTCACCTCCTTCATTTCACCTTCCACCATCAGGATATTGTCCAGGGTGGCAGCCACAATGATTTCGATATCGCCTTCTTCAATTTGTTCAAAGGTGGGATTCACCACCAGTTTTCCGTGTACCCTGCCCACACGGACCTCTGCAATGGGGCCGTGAAAGGGAACATCAGAAACAGCCAGGGCAGCCGAGGCAGCCAGTCCGGCAAGTGCATCCGGAGGCGTTTCACTTTCGGCAGACATCAAGGTCACATTCACGAAAGTGTCAGAATGATAGTCGTCCGGGAAAAGGGGACGCAGTGCCCTGTCCACAAGCCTGGCCACCAATATTTCATAATCGGAGGGTCTGGCTTCCCGTTTTAAAAATCCACCGGGGAATTTCCCCAGAGAAGCATATTTTTCCTTGTAATCCACAGAGAGGGGCATGAAATCCACATCCTCTTTGGCTTCTTTGGCACTGACCACGGTGGCCAGCATCATGGTGTCGCCCATGCGCACCATAACGGCACCATCTGCCTGCTTGGCAAGTACACCTGTTTCTATAACGATTGATCGACCATCTCCTAAATCGATGGTCTCTTGAATTGCTTTTGGTTTTGACATAATGACTGATTAAATACTATGAATACAAAAAAAGGCAATCGGATAATTGCCTTCTTTTGTAACTATTTTCTTTATTTTCTGATCTTTAGGGACTTAATAATGGCACGATACCTCTCGATATCTTTCTCCTTGAGATAATCAAGTAATTTTCTCCTCTTTCCTACCAGTTTGAGCAGGGCCCTCTGGGTGCTGTAGTCCTTCTTATTGGTCAGCAGGTGCTGTGTAAGGTGATTGATCCGTGTGGTAAAAATCGCAATCTGGCCTTCGGCTGAACCTGTATCAGCCTCGGATTTGCCATACTTCTTGAAGATTTCCTTCTTTTTCTCCGTCGTTAAATACATCCTGTTATTTCTACTTTAATATCCTGTTTCGAATTTCGAGATGCAAAGGTAAAGATTTATTTTAAATTAGCAATAGATGATCCGTGGTTTATGTCTCTGTACCATCGGTGGTTATCGTTTTGATTAACTGGTTGATCTGGCTCCGGGTACCCAGGGCAAACAACTTATCGGAGGAGCTTAGGGTGGTTTCCGGTGTGGGATTGATCAGGTAAGCCTTGTCCTTGCGCTTCATGCCAATGATATTGGCCCCGGAAGTATTCCTGATATCAAGTTCTATCAGGGATTTCCCTTCGAAGCAGGAAGCGAGTTTGCTGCAGGAGATTTCCTCAAGAATCACGCTTTCCTGGCTTTGTAAAAGTATCAGCTCGATGAATTCCACCACGTCGGGTTGGGCCACCAGCTTGGCCATGCTTTGTCCCCCCAGCTTATCGGGCATGATCACATTGGAGGCCCCGGCACGCTTCAGCTTCACATCCGCATTATCCACCGAGGCACGCGAAATAATCTTCAGACCGGGATTCAGTTCCTTGGCAGTGAGTACCACAAAGAGATTGTCAGCATCCGTCGGTAAGGTGGTGATCAGGGCCCGGGCATCTTCAATATGGGCAAGCTTGAGCACATCTTCATCGGTGGCGTCCCCTTCCACATAAAGCATGCCGGGACTTTCCCTGAGCAAATGTACTGTTTCGGCATTGTCTTCAATGATCACCACTTTCACATCGTGCTGGGAGAGTTCAATGGCTGCCTGTTTGCCATTCCTCCCATAACCGCAGATGACCACGTGGTCCGTTAGTCTCTCAATTCTTCTTTTCACTTTGTTGTCTTTATAGGTATTCATAAATACGCCCTCCACGATATACCTGGTGAGGGAGGTTACGGCATAGAAGAAAATCCCAATGGAAACCACCACCAAAATAGAAGTAAACCACATGCCACGGTTGTCAAGGGGGTGCACTTCCTCAAAACCCACGGTGGCCATGGTAATGATGGTCTGGTAGATGGCCTCGGAGGGGGTAAATCCCAGCAGCGTGTACCCTATGGTACCAATGATGATGACAGTGAGCAAGGATGCAGCGGTAAAATAGGCTTGTCTGAGATTATTTCTTTTCATCCAGGGCAGCTTCCATTAAAGCGATGCCAATCTGACAATACAGGCATCTTTTTTGTTTGCAATATACATTAAATAGTTGCAGAAGAGCCTGGCTCTCCCTGGCATTTTCTGCACGAATCCCATGCCTGCGCCAATTCAGGATCACCTGGTTGGATTCGGCCCGTAGCTGGTCCATCATCTTCCTTGCCATGGTCCCGTAATTCCCTCCTGGTTCAAGCTTTTCCAGGGCCATCAGAAAGGGGATAATCACATTGATGATCAGGGTAGCCACCGACTGCTGGCCCATTTGTTTGGGTAAGGGGGAAGAACATTTCCCGAAAAGATAATGGC
>CBDTYO010000385.1:0-3879 GCA_965364615.1 uncultured Bacteroidia bacterium | reverse complement strand
TTGTGACATTCCTCCCCGTTCATGGTGACCATGGGGTAGAGGGCCGCGCCGCCGTTAAAACCGAGTTTCCGGGCATTCTCTATGGCCTTTTCCAAATGCTTATACCGGTATACCAGCAGGTTCCTTGAAACTTCCTGCGGGGCGGTGCTCAGGTAAAAGGGGACCATATAGGCTTCGGTGTCCCAATAGGTGCTACCGCCATACTTTTCCCCGGTGAATCCTTTGGGGCCGATGTTCAGCCTCTCGTCCGTTCCTGTATAGGTCTGGTTCAGTTGAAAGATGTTGAAGCGGATGCCCTGCTGTGCAGAGGTGTCGCCCTCAATCACGATATCGGAATGGGCCCACTTTTCATCCCATACCTTCACATGCTCCTCAAACAGACCTTCAAAGCCTGCCGCCATGGCACCTGCCAGGGTTTTCACGGCCGAAATGACCAGGTCTTCGGGTTTGTGGTTCATGGAAGTAAGGACCGAAACAAACTTGTACAGGATCACCTCTTCGCCCTGGCCCAGCTCCAGGCTGATCCGGTTGGAAACATAGTCTTTTTTCTCAAGCACCTCCATCTGTGTCTGCACATGGTCGCCGTTCTGTTCCACCATATGCCCCATGGCCATGCAGGCCACAAAGCCTGTTTTCCTCGTTCGTGCCATCAGGTAAGCCGATCCGTGCACAGCCTTGGCAAGTTCCATGTCCCAGAATTTCTCGTCATAATTGGAGTCCCGGTTCACCACATCCCCGTCAATATAAGGGGTAAATGTTACCGGTCCTGCATAATCCACCGAACGGATGGCGTAACGTATGGCAGCTATCTCATCGCGCTTCATGCTCAGGAACCTTTTTACCGCAATTTCCAGCCGGCTTTCACCCTTGTAGATGGCAAAGGTACGCTCCAGGTAGCCCTGTTTCATATTCAGTTCCCGCCTGAACTCCACGGGTTTTACCTTGTGAAGATCCAGGGGTTCTCCTCCGATCTCCACATCGATCCCGGTCCAGTTGGGCGCATTAAGCACCTTGGCAAAATACTCCGGGTAACCATTCTTCCACCATCCCACCCGGGTTTTATCCGGATAATACACCCCTGCCAGGTAGGTTCCCTGCAGGCTGTCGCCCGAGTACTGCTCCTCAAAATTGGCCCGCTGACCCATCCTGCCGTTGCCCAGGCTGAAAATGCTCTCTGAAGCTTCATGCATGGAGGGATCAAATCCCTCTTCAATGATGCTCCATGGATCTGCTTTGTAATATCCTTTCATGGCCCTTCAGATTACCTATTTGGGATTGGTGTCTTTCACAAACAAGATCAGTACCGCGGCCACGACCATGGATACTCCGCCGGTAACCAGTGCAAAGATGCTGTCGCCGCCATAGAGTGTTTTCACCATGAAGCCCAGGATCGTGGCTGCCAGTATCTGTGGAATCACAATGAAGAAATTGAAGATCCCCATATACACACCCATTTTATGGGCAGGCAGCGATCCGGTCAGGATGGCGTAGGGCATGGCCAGGATGCTGGCCCAGGCCAGGCCTATCCCGATCATGGAAAAGATCATGTGCTGGGGATTGTTCAGGATCATGATGGAAGCCAGCCCCACTCCTCCGACCACCAGGGCCATGGAATGGGTAATTTTGCGATTGGTGAGCCTGGCCAGGAAGGGCAGCAGCACCAATCCGAAAGCAGCGGCAAACAGGTTGTACCAGCCAAACATCCCACTTACCAGGTTGGCGCCTTCATTATAAGCCTCGCTGGTGGTGTCCACGGTATGATACAGGGTCTGGGTCACCGCCGGGGTGGTGTAGATCCACATGCTGAACAGGGCGAACCAGGAGAAAAACTGAACAATGGCCAGTTGCTTCATGGTCAGTGGCATATGGTATAGGTCGGTGACTATGCTGACCAGTCCGTTCTTTTCTTTCTTGTTGGCAATCAGTGCAGCAGATACCAGTTGGAGGATCCCAAAAATGGCCAGACCCCCTGCCAGTATATATAATTCTTTTTCCAGTTTATACTGGTACACGGGCCAGGCAAAGACCAATCCCACCAGCGACCATATTATCCCTCTTCGCAAGTACTTGCTGACCGGATCGGGTGCATCATCCTTTGCATCAATGGTCTTGCCTTCCTCTTCGGCAAAGCTTTTTAACTCCTCCGGATTGTATTCCTTGGTTCTCAGGACAGTCCACAGCACTGCCAGCAGGAAGACCCCGCCTCCCAGGTAGAAGGAGAGTCTGACGGTCATGGGGATCTCTCCCTCGGGGGCGGTATTGGAAATATGAAACCACTCCGAAAGGGCATAGGGGAGCCAGGAGGCCACAAAGGCCCCGATGCCTATGAAGAAACTCTGCATGGTGAAACCCTTGGTTCGCTGATCGTCGGGAAGCATATCCCCCACGAATGCACGAAAGGGTTCCATGGTGATGTTGATGGAAGCATCCATGATCCATAGCATTCCCACTGCCATCCACAGGCCCGGGGAATTGGGCATCAGGAACAAGGCCGTGGAAGCCAGTATGGCGCCCACCAGGAAGTAAGGCCGTCGCCGGCCGAGCCTGTTCCAGGTCTTGTCGCTCAATGATGGGCTGGATGATCAGTCCGGTGACCGGCGCGGCGATCCAGAGAATGGGGATCTGGTCTATATCCGCCCCCAGTGTCTGAAAGATCCGGCTGACATTTCCGTTTTGCAGGGCAAAACCGAACTGGATCCCGAGGAATCCAAAACTCATGTTCCATATTTGCCAGAAGCTTAATCTTGGTTTTTTTGCCATGGAGTAGCCTGTTGATGTGAGAGAACTAAAGTATTAAAAATTTACTTACTTTGGGCTTGAACCCATGAGCATTACGCCCCGCTTATGAAACCATTTCTGCGATTCCTTTCAGGCGGATTCCTGGTTGTGCTATCGACCGGTCTTGCTGCCCAAATCATCAGTACCCAGCCGGACCTTCCCACAGCCGGACAAGCGGTGACCATTTACTTCGATGCCACCCAGGGCACAGCCGGATTGGAAGATTATACCGGGGATGTATACGCACATACCGGCGTGCTCACCAACCTGAGTGCAGATGACACCGACTGGAGGTATGTGAAAACCAACTGGGGCGAAAACACCCCTGAAACACAGATGACCCGGGTGTCGGCCAACCAGTATTCTCTGCTGATAGGCCCTTCCATCAGGGAGTATTACGGGGTGGCTGCCTCTGAGACCATCACCCACATGGCTTTTGTGTTCCGGAGTTCCGATTCCAGCAAAGAAGGAAAGGGTGCCGGGGGGACCGATATTTTTGTGGAAGTGTTTCAGGATGCCTATGCCGTATCCATACTGACCCCGGACCACAATGTGGTCATAGATCCCAATGAATCCCTGGTCTTTGAAGCGGCTGCCAATAGCTCTTCAAGCTTTTCTTTGTTTGACAACGGCAGCCTGGTAAAAAGTGTAACCGGCCTCAGCCTGAGCCATACTTTCTCCTATCCTGCTGCAGGAGATCACTGGATCAAGGTAAGCGGCACCTCAGGCAGTGATGCGGCTTCCGACTCCGTCTTTGTACATGTGCTCCACACCCATGCCGGTGCTCCTGTGCCTGACGGATTGAAGGATGGCATCAATTACCTGGACGACCAGACGGTGCAGCTGGTCCTGTATGCCCCCGGCAAGGAACATGCTTTTGTGGTCGGGGATTTCAACGGCTGGATCCCCGCTTCAGAGGCACGGATGACCCAGGATGGGGATCGGTTCTGGATCACGCTGAACAACCTGGAAGCAGGAACAGAATACGCCTTCCAGTACCTGGTGGATGGATCCATATTCATAGCAGACCCCTATAGTGAGAAGGTTCTGGATCCGGCCCACGACGATGGGATCCCCGAGGCCACCTATCCCGGTTTGAAA
>CBDTYO010000384.1:0-3909 GCA_965364615.1 uncultured Bacteroidia bacterium | reverse complement strand
CGATGCCGTCTCTTCATGGATATGGCAATCAATCTCTATGGCCACGGTGGCCACCGATCTGAGTCCCCGTGCCACGGAAAGCTGGAAGTTTTTGATGCGGATCCGTTCTTCCACCCGCTTGCTGCGGAGCACATCGGAGATGATGTAGGGAAGATCTTCCTGGGTGATGATCTCCTTCCTGTCGCCCAGTTCGATCACCCTTTCCGTGACCAGCTTGGCATCTTCCTTGCTGAGTTCTATTCCCAGTTCCTCCAGGTTTTTCATGATGCTGGCCTTGCCCGACATCTTCCCCAGGGCATAGGATCTTTTCCTTCCAAAGCGTTCGGGAAGCAGGTCGTTGAAGTAGAGATCGTCCTTCTGATCGCCGTCGGCATGAATTCCGCTGGTCTGGGTAAACACATTTTCCCCGATCAGGGGTTTGTTGGCGGGGATCCTGATGCCAGAGAAGGATTCCAGCATTTTGCTGGCATGGTAGAGGTTTTCTTCGCGCACCGACATGGTCCTTGACCACTCCGATCACACTGGAGAGGGGCACATTGCCGGCACGTTCCCCCAGTCCGTTGAGGGTGGTATGAATGCCCGTGATCCCGGCTTTGATGGCTGAAAAGACGTTGGCCGTGGCCAGGTCATAGTCGTTGTGGGCGTGAAAATCAAATTGCAGTTCGGGATAGCGTGTGATCATATCCAGGCAGAAATCGTAGGTCTCCTGCTGGTTCAGAATTCCCAGCGTATCGGGGAGCATGTAACGGTCAATCTTTTCGTCTTTCAAGGCATCCAGCATCTGGTACATGTACTCTGGTGAATTGCGCATGCCATTGGACCAATCCTCGAAATAAATATTCATCCGGATGCCCATCTCTTCCGCCTTATGCACCACCTCTTTGATATCTGCGATATGCTGCTCAGGAGTTTTCCTGAGTTGGTTCTGGCAGTGTTTCAGGGAGCCTTTGGTGAGCAGGTTGTTGACCTTTCCCCCTGTATCTTTGATCCATTTCAGGGAAATGTCTCCATCCACAAAACCCAGGACCTCCACCTTGTCCAGGTGACCATGTTCCTTGGCCCAGGTAAAGATTTTGCGGGCGCCCTGGTATTCTCCTTCGGATACACGGGCCGAGGCCACCTCAATGCGATCCACATTCAAATCCCTGAGCAGGAGTTTGGCTATGTTCAGTTTTTCCGTGGCGGTGAAAGACACTCCCGAGGTTTGTTCCCCGTCGCGGAGCGTGGTATCCATGATGGTGATTTTCATGATAACAATGTTAGGTTCGTTCTTTTTCGAACTGCGCGATCTGGTCCCTGATGCTCAAAAGGAAGTCAATGTCGTCATACCCGTTGAGGAGACACTCCTTTTTATAGGGATTGATTTCGAAGCTTTCAGATTCTCCGGTGGAATCAAGGGTGATGAGCTGCTCCTCCAGGTTCACGGTGATCCGGGTGTCCGGCTCCGCCTCAATGGCTTTGAAGAGCGTGGCCAGGAATTCTTCTGAAACCTGCACAGGAAGCAGGCCATTGTTCAAAGCATTGTTTTTGAATATATCAGCAAAAAAGCTGGAAACCACTACTTTAAAGCCAAAGTCATGGATGGCCCAGGCGGCATGTTCCCGGCTGGATCCGCTGCCAAAGTTCTTACCGGCCACCAATATACTGCCCGAATACAGATCCTGGTTCAATACAAAATCCGGCTTTAGCTGATTGTTTTTGTCGAACCTCCAGTCTCTGAACAGGTTCTCTCCAAATCCCTCCCTGGTGGTGGCTTTCAGGAACCTGGCAGGGATAATCTGATCGGTATCCACATTTTCAATGGGCAGGGGTATGGCAGTGGAGCTAAGCGTCGTGAATTTTTCGATGGACATGATCTAAGGGTTTATATCAATAACAGGATAGTTTTGAAACAGTTCATAAGAGCGATCTTGGATCTGTGACCGTCCCGGTCACTGCGGCTGCTGCAGCCGTAATGGGACTGGCCAGCATGGTCCTTGCTCCAGGCCCCTGTCGTCCCTCAAAATTGCGGTTGGAAGTGGCCACAGCCAGTTTTCCTTCGGGGATTTTATCGTCATTCATGGCCAGGCAGGCAGAGCACCCGGGCTGTCTCAGTTTGAAACCTGCGGATTCCAGGATCTGGGTGATCCCTTCTTTTTCTGCCTGATTCTCCACTTGCTTGGACCCGGGAACGATCCAGGCCGTAACGCCTTCTGCTTTCTTTTTTCCTTTCACAAATTCTGCCACTTCCCTCAAATCTTCAATCCTTCCGTTGGTGCAGCTGCCCACAAAAACATAGTCCACCGGGGTGCCCTCAAGGGGCGATCCTGCCTCAAACCCCATGTAGGAAAGGGATTTCTGATAAGATGTCCGGCCGGAAGCTTCAATCTCTTCAATCTTCGGGATCCTTCCTTTGATCCTGGTACCCATGCCTGGATTGGTCCCGTAGGTGATCATGGGTTCAATGTCGGCTGCGTCAAAGAACAGTTCCTTATCAAATTCAGCATCCCCGTCACTGAACAGTTCCTTCCACCTTTTCAACGCTTTTTCGAGCTCTCCGCCGGCCGGGGCAAATTCACGCCCCTTCAGGTAGGCAAAGGTGGTTTCATCCGGTGCAATGAGTCCCCCGCGAGCCCCGCTCTCGATGCTCATGTTGCACACCGTCATCCTGCCTTCCATGGAAAGGCTCCGGATGGCCGAGCCGGCATACTCGATGAAGTAACCGGTACCCCCGCTGGTGGAGATCTGTGAGATGATATAAAGGATCACATCTTTGGCGCCCACTCCTTTGGCCAGTTCCCCGTCCACTGTGATCCTCATTTTGCGCGGTTTGGGCTGCAATATGCACTGTGTGGCCAGGACCATTTCCACCTCAGAGGTTCCGATGCCAAAGGCTACACTGCCGAAGGCTCCGTGTGTGGAGGTATGGCTATCGCCGCAGACCATGGTCATTCCAGGCTGGGTGATGCCCAATTCAGGACCGATCACATGCACGATGCCCTGATAGGGATGGTTCAGACCATAGAGGGTGATGCCGTGCTTTTTACAATTCTCTGTAAGCTTATTTACCTGGAAACGCGACAGTTCATCCTTGATGGGCAAGTGCTGATCTATGGTGGGGACATTGTGATCGGGGGTGGCCACGGTATTTTCCGGACGGAATACGCTGATTCCCCGCTTATCAATGCCTGCAAAAGCCTGGGGACTGGTCACCTCGTGGATCAAATGTTTATCTATGTACAGTACCGAGGGACCTCCGGGGATCTCTTCCACCACATGGGAGTCCCAAATCTTGTCAAATAGTGTTTTTCCTGCCATTTGTGTCAATCTGTAAGGTAAAGCGCAAATGTAAGAAACTTCTCCTGCAATTTGACAAAAAAACTGCGGTTTTAATTTCAAATTGTCACATTTCGGGCGCTAGTCTGTTTGAATCGGAAGGGATTGACTTCTAAGTCTGAATTAAATACCTTTGAATATATGTTGTTACGCAAACCCATAGCAGCAGCCCTGTTGGCATGGATGGGTATCCTGATCTTCCCCGTTTCCCTGAAGGCTCAGGACGTTCCTGGTCCCGATCATGTGGTGGACACGATCGACATATCCATTGATATCTTCGATCAGGAAGATCCCATGGAAGTCACCCTGATATTGGACCTGAAGAAATTTCAGCGGGAGAAGTTCAAGGGGGAGTATATCCCGGCCACCTTTGTATACCATCTCAATGATACCCTCAACCAGGAACACAGCATGAGGATCAAGGCAAGGGGCAACTTCCGTCGGCAGCATTGTTCCTTTGCCCCGTTCTGGCTGAATATCCGAAAGGCGGATGTGGCGAATCAACACCTGCAGAATGTAAGGAGGATCAAGGTGGTCACCCATTGCAATGGGAGTAAGGGCTATGCCAACTATGTGCTGAAAGAATATCTGACT
>CBDTYO010000383.1:0-3963 GCA_965364615.1 uncultured Bacteroidia bacterium | reverse complement strand
AAGGAACCGCGCCATGTGGGGTACAGCAATTCCTATGAATCCGATGGGGCCGCAAAAGGCCGTAATGGTGCCAGCCAGGATGCTGGTGGTGGCGAAGATGATGATCCGGGTCCGTGCGATCCTGATTCCCATGGATGCCGCATATTCCTCGCCCAGCATCAAGCCGTTCAACACCTTTGAATAGGCCAGTGTGATCAGCAGTACGGGAGAAATGGCCAAGGCCATGATGCTGAGTTGTGATCCTGTGACATTCCCCAGGCTCCCCATGCTCCAGATCACGAAAGATTTCAGGGCAGAGGCCTGGCTGAAATACTGCATGATGCTGATCACGGCTGCCAAACCACTGGAAAACATGATACCGAGGATCAGAATGGTCATCACATCCTTGATCCTGTAGGAGACAAAGAGCAGGAGCAGCATCACCGTACCTGCCCCGATCCAGGCTGCCAGGGCCAGGCTCCAGGTGGCAGCAATGCCGGTGGCCCCGGCCCCCAGCACCACCAGTGCAGCCCCAAAGCTTGCTCCCGAACTGATGCCCAGCACATAGGGTCCAGCCAGGGGATTTCGGAACAGGGTCTGCATTTGAAGTCCACATGCCGGAAGTGCAGCACCGGCAAGCAGGGCTGTGGCCAGGCGGGGCAGCCGGAAACGTGTGAGGATCACCCGCTGCTGGTCGCTTAGCTCCCCTCCGCCTAAAAGATGGCCCAGCATATCTCCCAGGGAGATGCGTATGCTGCCCAGCCTCAGGTCAAGCAGGACCAGGGCAATCAGCAAAAGTCCCATGAAATACATGATAACCACACTTCTGGAGCCGGCCCTCACTTCCTACTTCTTTAGCTCATCGACTACTTCCACCAGTTTAAGCAGATCGGTCTGCACTTGTTTGTAGTGTTCCTTCAGCGTGCCTGAATCGGCATCAGATTCAGGATGATTGGCCCGTTGGATCAGGTCATTTCTGAGGAATACCACTTTACGGATTACCTCATCAAATTTGTCCTCGGAAAGATCCTCGGAATAGTGCCTGTAAGAAAAGCACTCCTGCAGGAGATCAAATGCAAGTTTGTTGATGTCTTTCTTCAGTATCCTGATGCTGGCCATGGGCAAGAAATTTGATTTTATCCAAAAGTAACATTTATTTCAATTGCCTGTAATATACCAGGCCATGATCTGCCAATATATCAGGATGAAACACCCTGATCAGATCCGCCAGCACCAGGTCGGGCCTGACAGTTCCCGATTCCCAATAATCGTTGCCCCCGGCAGCATTGGTCCGCCGGTTGTTATTAAAAACCTGGCCCTGCCGGACCACCCTGAGATCCAAAAATCGCTCATCGAGACGGCCAATGTCCTCCAGGGAAGCTGCCGCTCCCGGATTGATCCATACGTCTGCATCGACCGCCCGGAGGTACACCGATTCCAGGTCCAGGGGAATGGCCTGGGTCGAGCTGTTGTCGTTCCAGAGAAAATCCGCCCCTGCATCTTCAATGAGCCTGGCGGCAAAACTTTTCCCTCCGGCCATGTGCCAGGTATCCTTCCAGGGAAGACCCGTGAGAACCCTTGGCTTTCCTTCTGCCACGGAAGCCAGCTTTGCCAGATGGTTATAGGAGGAATCAATGTGCCGGAAGAAAGCGTCTGCCTCCTCCTCCTGATCAAAAAAGAGGGAAAAGAATTTGATCCATTCTGCTTTCCCCAGGGGATGGGACTCCAGGTATTCCCCGCAAAATACCACCGGGACTCCCAGCTCGGTCAGTTTCTCCAGGGTAGCCACCACATTCCCTTCCACCCCATAGATGAAGAGCACGTCGGGATCCAGTCCGACGATGGATTCATAATCCAGTGCCTGGCCATATCCCACATCCTTGGTTTGTCCGGAGTCGATCCTTTCCCTGACTCCGGGAGCATAAATGAAATCGCTGCCCGATAATCCCACCAGGGAACCCGCCCGGCCCAGTTGATCGATCATGGCCACATGGGTGGTGGAAAGGGCCACCACCCGTTCCACCGGCGTGGCGATCCAGGGCAGGTGATCCAGGGAATCGGGAGGCGGAGCTTCCCGGGGGGATAATACATAACTGTAGCTGACATTCCTGCTGTACTGCCAGGGATTCATTACAGTGACCTTTTTGTAGCCGGTTTCCTCGCTGACCCTGAATCCGGTAGCATAGCGGGTATAGGCATTTTCCCGCAGTCGATCCTGCTGTTCAGCGGGTCCCGAAGCCTGGCGGCATGCGAAAGGCAGCAGCGCAAAAAGCACAAAAAGGAAAGACCTCATGGACCACTGACGATTAACTTGTGGTGCTCCAAATAGCCTTTTTCATTTACCGAGATCAGGTAGATGCCAGGGACCAGGGCTGAGGCATCCAGTGTGGCTCTTCCTTCATGGTCCAGTTCTCCCTGCAAAAGAAGGGCACCGGACATGTTTCGAAGGACAAAGGAGGCCCCGGAGGCATTTTGAAGTTTCGAGACAATGGAGAAAGAGCCGGAGGCCGGATTGGGATAAACATGGTAACGTTTCTCCTGCAGTTCCTTTGGCGCCTGGACGGAGGTAGGACTGTAACTTCCCAGGGTCCCTACATCCGATCCCAAAGGATCGAGCCACTGGGCCAGTTCATTCCCCTTTTCCTTTTCATAATCCCAGGCCATGCCAAAACGGGCATAGTAGTCGTCGTAATTGAACACATTGCTGTATATCACACGGTCCGTGTCGGGATCATAATCGATGGAATCGCCACACCTGGCCCTCCCGCCGCTCAGGACCCCGATGACCCTTTTGCCTGCATTGAACAGGGGACCCCCGGAAGATCCCCCTTCGGTGCTTCCAATGTCCCATTCCCTGATCCACCAGTATGAAAAGTAATGGTAGTCTTCCAGGTCCGCATAGGGGACATCGCCCGGCTGGGCAGGAATGTCAGGGATATCATAGTCGAAGGTGATCTTCTTCACATCCCCCCAGGGATGGTGAATGGCCGTGGTGGGGGTGGTCTGGAAATCGGTGCGGTCCCACCCTGCATACACCACTCCGTAGGAGGGAGGCGGATCCAGGCTGAGCTTCACCAGGCTAAAATCGATGCTGTCCCCCACCGACAGGAGCTCAGATCCGGCAATGGACATGTTCAGCGGACCGTCCTCCCCAAAACATTCGGCACTTTCGTAGTTAAACTGGCACACCATGTTTTCAGCGTGGTTTGCAATGCCAATGCAGTGTTCGGCGGTCAGCACATAGGGGGTGCCATCATAGGCCGTATTGTTGATGAGCACACCGGTGCAATATTCAGAGATGGAGGACTTGTTGATGAACAACCTGACCACGGAGGGTTTTGCCAGCCACCAATCGTCCCCTTCGCTGCAGTTCACATCAATCTCACAGGCCTGGGCACATCCGAATTCCCCGGGTCCGCAGTCGTATTGATAGGACTGGTGACTGAGTTCCAGGAAGGCATGGGAAACGGATCCCAGTTCCAGTTCGCCATAATGGGCCAGATCAAGCGGTACCTGCATTTCCACCACCAGTTCCTGTCCGGGTACATGACCCACCGGCAGAATTCCGCTGGATTTATTGTTGCCGGAGGTAAAAGCTCCCTTCACCCTTTGCTGCCGGGGGTCGTACACAAACAATTTGACCCCTTCCTGCAAATGATAGGCATGAAAAATGGGCCCCAGTGAGTATGCGCCCGGTGAGATCAGATGTACCCTCCACACCCTGAATTCCCCCTCCAGGCTCCAGCTGCCATGGACTTCAGGATTCAGATTTACCTGCCGTATAATGGCAAAGGGAAGGGATTTGGAAATCTGATCGCGGCTGGCCTCCCGCAGGGCCGATATTTCCAGGGGATCAGGCGGAGGCAGGCTGTAGAGCATACTGGCTGCCTTCAAATGCTTGTTGATGCCCAGGGGAGTACCGGGGAATTCAACCTGTCCATGCAGGCTCAGGCCTCCCACCAAAAAAGGGAAGACCAGAAAAAA
>CBDTYO010000382.1:0-3971 GCA_965364615.1 uncultured Bacteroidia bacterium | reverse complement strand
CTTGCATTCAGAAGTCTTGGATTCTGTACTCGCGGTCGCTCTGTCAAGCAGAAGAGGCCCCTCGATCCGAATTGACGCGATTGACTACATCCAGAAGGTGGTTTGCAATTATTACAACATCGGGCTGGAGCAATTGCAATCCAAGACCAGAAAACGGGAGATTGTACAGGCCCGGCAGGTGGCCATGTTCTTTTCCAAGACCCTGACCAAATCCTCCCTGGCCACCATTGGTTCACAAATAGGCGGAAAGGACCATGCCACGGTACTTCATGCCTGTAAAACAGTCAATAACCTGATTGAAACAGACAAACGATTCCGGCTTCAGGTCGACGAAATAGAAAAGAAACTAAAAATGTAATCAAACAGAAACAGGTTCCGACGGACCTGTTTTTTTTTAACTGCTCGCACTGAATGCATTTTCTGCTCCTCTGCATACTCTCCTCCACCGGCATATTCATCATCTTCAAAACCCTCGACCGAATCGGGATCCCCTCCTTTCCCGTGATTGTAATCAACTATCTGACGGCTACCTTGCTGGGCTTACTGGTCAATGCCGGAGAGGTGAGCGTGGAATCCATCAGGCATGCCGGATGGCTTCCCATGAGTGTCATCATAGGGGTCATGTTCATTCTGATGTTTTTCCTCATCGCCCACTCCTCCCGAAAGGCTGGAATATCGGTCACCACCGTGGCCAGCAAGATGTCCGTGGTGTTCCCCATCATCTTTTCCATGCTGATCGATCCCGGTGATCGGCTGACCCTGATGAAAATGTCCGCCATTGCAGTGGCCCTGGCCGGCTTGCTTCTGACCATTTACAGGCCGGAAAAAGGGAAGGTGGACCGGGCCGTGGTTTATATTCCCTTGCTGCTTTTCGTGGGAATGGGAGTGGTGGATTCACTGGTCAAACTGGCCCAGCACCGCTTTGTCATGGATGCGGATACAGCCCTTTTCAGCGCCATTCTCTTCTTCAATGCTTTTTTGTCCGGACTGCTGGCCATGATCTTCTACCGCAGGGACCATCCCCAGTTCCGGCGCGGAGTGGTATGGGCCTGGGGCCTGATGCTGGGTACCGTCAATTTCGGATCCATCTTTTTTCTGGTCAGGACCCTGAATTATACTTCCCCGTCAGGCCAGGGTCTGGATGGATCGGTGGTCTTCGGAGCCAACATTGGCATAGTGGCCCTCAGCGTCCTGGCAGGGCTTCTTATATTTCAGGAGAAACTCAAGACAGTTAACTGGCTGGGCATCCTGCTTTCTGCCCTGGCATTGCTGCTATTCGCACTGGTATAGATGACAGATCTCTACAAAACCATAAAACATCCCTCGGAAGGCCTCTACAAAGAGAAAGGAAGCAAGTTCCTGGCGTTTGCCTACCCGGTGAGCAGCGAAGAGGACATCGGCCGAATCATCACTGATCTGCGGAAGCAGTACCACGATGCCCGTCATCATTGCTATGCCTGGCGCCTGGGGCCTGAAAAGGATCGCTTCAGGGTGAACGATGACGGGGAACCCTCAGGAAGTGCCGGCAAACCCATCTTTGGTCAGATCCAGTCCAGGGACCTGAGTGATGTCCTGGTGGTGGTGGTCCGCTATTTCGGAGGAACCCTGCTTGGGGTGGGCGGACTGATCAGGGCCTATCGGGCGGCAGCCTCCGATGCACTGGTTCAAAACACCCTCATAGAGCGAAAGGTATTCGAAAAGATCAAACTGGATTTCAGGTACGAGCAGATGAATGCGGTCATGAAACTGATCAAGGATTATCATCTTGACATTGAAGATCAGCTGTTTGATCTGAACTGCACCCTCAGCCTGAAGGTTTGGAAGCGCAAAAGTGAAAAAGTCGTCCGGGAAATTTCAAAAATCGAAGGCTGCAGCCTGTCACAAATAGAAGAATAGTCACTATATTTTATTCGAAATAAATCGTCCAATTATGAAAAACAAAAACCTCGTTTCGATCACAGATTTCACCAGGGAGGAGTACTTGCGGATCCTGGAACTGGCCGCTGAATTTGAGGAAAAGCCCAGACAGGATATCCTCAAGGGATATGTGATTTCCACCCTGTTTTTTGAGCCTTCCACCCGCACCCGGTTAAGCTTTGAAACCGCCATCAATGGCCTGGGCGGAAGGGTGATCGGGTTCAGCGATTCAGGTGCCACCAGTGCCTCCAAGGGGGAAACCCTGCACGATACCATTAAAATGGTAAGCAATTATGCGGACCTGATCGTGATGCGTCACCCCCTTGAAGGAAGTGCTCGACTGGCCAGCGAGGTGTCCTCGGTCCCCATCGTCAATGCAGGAGATGGAGCCAACCAGCATCCCACCCAGACACTGCTCGACATGTATTCCATCCTGAAAACACAGGGAACCCTCGAAAACCTGAAAATCTTCATGGTGGGGGATCTGAAATACGGAAGGACCGTGCATTCCCTGCTCCAGGCCATGTCGCTGTTTAATCCCACCTTCTACTTCATCTCTCCGGACGAACTGAAAATGCCCCCCGTCTACAAGCTTCACCTGGAGAAAATGGGGCTCGATTTCCATGAAGGCAAGGATCTCACCGAATTTCTTCCGGAGGCTGATATCATCTACATGACCCGGGTACAGCAGGAACGTTTCACGGATCCCATTGAATACGAACGGGTGAAAAACGCCTACATCCTGAAAAGGGAAATGCTGGAGGGCTGCAAGCCAAGCATGAAGGTACTGCACCCTTTGCCCAGGGTCAATGAAATTCATACAGATGTGGATGCCAGCCCCCATGCTTATTACTTTGATCAGGCCAGGAACGGTGTATATGTGCGCATGGCCATCCTCAGCTCCATACTGGGGATCAAATAATTCAGCGACCAACCCGAAAAGCAAGAAAAAATGAAAGATAAACAACTGTCAGTCAGAGCAATCAAAGAAGGAACCGTGATTGATCACATCCCCGCTCCCGCCCTATTCAAAGTAGTCTCCATCCTGAAACTGGATACCCTGGATACCATGATCACCATCGGAAACAGCCTGGGAAGCAACAAGCTGGGCAAGAAAGGAATCATTAAGCTTTCCAAGGTGTTCTTCGAAGACGATCAGATCAACAAGATCGCCCTGGTGGCGCCCTGTGCCAAACTCAATATCATCAGGGAGTACGACGTGGTGGAAAAACGTGTGGTGGAGATCCCCGATGAAATCATTGGCCTGGTCAAGTGCGTCAATCCCAAGTGCATTACCAACAACGAAAAGGTCCATACACGTTTTGACGTGGTCTCCAAATCGGAGGTAAAACTGAAATGCCACTACTGCGAAAAGATCACGGACCAGGACAACATTCATATCCTCTGACATCCGGAGGGTCCATGCCTGCCAGCTACAGCAGGACCTGCAGTCGCAACAGGACCTAACACGATCCCTACCGGATGCGGTCGTAAGCTTTTACCAGCAACTCGTCCCTTCGGATCCTCCTGAAGGCCAGGTACAGCAGTATCATGCTTATGGGGGGAACGATGAAGCGCCACAGGTGCACCGTGATGGCCCCATCAAGCTGGTGCCTGGCCACAGCCACATAATAAAACATCATGCCCACCATCCCTGCATTGAGCAGGATCAGAAACACCGTTACCCTCATTTGCCGCACCCGGTTCCTGTAAGAGAAAATGACCAGGAAGGACAGCAGGGCCACCAGCACAAAATAGACGGTGAGCGGCCAGGTGGCCAACGCTTCTTTCATTCCTTCTGCATCATACAGGCCCGTGAACTTCAATACATATTCACCTTCCTGCAGGGTAAGACGTGCCAGAGGCCCTGTCAGCAGCAAAACCGACAACACAAAGGCCCCCAGCAGAAAAAGGCTCTGAGAACGTTGTAGCATGGTACCGGAATTTTAATTGCCTCCCAGGATGAGCGGCATTCCCTCGTCTCCGCTTCCAATCACCACCACCTTGCTGTTGGCCGAATTGGCCAGTTCCAGGGTAGCATCTATTCCCTTCTG
>CBDTYO010000381.1:0-3975 GCA_965364615.1 uncultured Bacteroidia bacterium | reverse complement strand
GTAGCCGGTCAGCCCCTGCTGGGTGGGTCCGTGGTAGCCGATTCCCTTGACCGTTTTGATGTATTTATCCCCAAGCTTTTCGCGAAGCTTGCGGATGTGCACATCAATGGTTCTGTCCCCCACAACGATGTTCTCCCCCCAGATGCTGTCAAAGATCTCATCCCTGGTAAATACCTTTTCAGGTTTGGATATCAGCAGGGAAAGAAGTTCGAATTCCTTTCGGGGAAGGGCGATATCCTTGCCTTTCCTGACTACCATGTAACGCTCCTTGTCGATCACCAGATCGCCGGAAACTATTTTTTGGACATCCCCCGCGCCGCCATTGTCAATTTTAATACTTCGCCGTTTCAATAATGCCTTGACGCGGCTGACCAGTACCTTGGGCTTGATGGGTTTGGTAATGTAGTCATCGCCACCTGCTTCAAAACCAGCAATCTGGGAGAAATCCTCTGCCCTGGCTGTCAGGAATGTTACCAGGGTATTCTCCAGGTCTTTGTTGGCCCGTATTTCCTCACAGGCGGTGATGCCGTCCATATCGGGCATCATCACATCCATCAGCACCAGGTGGGGTTTAACCTCTGATGCTATCCGTATAGCCTCCCTTCCATTGGAGGCAGTATCGATCCTGAATCCTTCGTTCCTCAGATTATAACTCAAAAATTCAAGGATGTCCTTTTCATCGTCGACCAGTAAGATCCTATATTCACTCCAGTTCATGGCGTAATTGTCTATGGATTGAATGAATGACTAATTTACATCATTAAATCAGGATAAAAAATGCAACGGCCCAATCTTGCTATCTGAGGGAAGATTCCTTCAGCTGCCGGGATGGACATCCGAAAAACTGCATGAACCCGCTACCGCTATCATTCCCGGTACCACGGCGTCTGCATTCGTATTAATTTAATGTTAAATTAATGTTACCTGGAGGTAAAATAATACCTCCGCATAATAATAACTTTATGTTAAGTTAATCCCTTTTCTTAACATTGTTGCGTCCTAATCCACCACCATGAAAAAAACAGCTTGCCTCCTGGTCCTAATGTCCCTGGCCCCCCTCCTCATGTCTCAGGAAAATGATGCAGAAAATCAAGCACCCGGTACGGTATCAGCCAAAATATACACCCATTTCAATCTCAGTCTCGACAAGAATAATCCGGCCACTGCTTTTGAGGTAAGGAGGGCATATTTTGGATATAAACGCGAACTGGACAGCCATTTCTCTGCCGAAGTAAAGCTTGACATCGGAAGTGTGGACGATCAGTCGGAATTCAGCCTGATCCGCCGTTACACGTACTTTAAGAATGCTTATCTCAGCTACAAGAATGGTTCTTTCACCACCTGGTTTGGTTTGATGGATATGCTCCAGTTCAAAGTGCAGGAAAAATTCTGGGGCTACCGCTACCTTTACAAATCCTATATGGATGAGTACCGGTTCGGATCCAGCGCAGACCTGGGGGCAGGGATACAATATGCACCCGGGAAAAGATTTACCGCCGACCTGATCCTGAGCAATGGAGAGGGATACAAAAATCTTCAGTTTGACAATAATTACAGGCTCGGAGCAGGAATTACCCTTCTGCCGGCAACTGGACTGACCCTGAGGGCCTATTACACCGTCAATACCAGCAAGGTACATGAAATGATTTTCTCCGGTTTTATAGGATACACTTACAAGAAATTCAGAATGGGGGGAGAATACAACCACCAACTCAATTATAAATTCAACCAGGATCACAACAGGTACGGATACTCCTTGTATTCCACCTTTGTATGGTCGGAGAAGTGGGAAGTTTTCGCACGCTATGACCAGCTTTATTCCAATATTCTTCCAGAAGAGGAGGTGCCCTGGAACCTCTCCGACGACGGAAGCGCCATCATTGCCGGTATTCAGTTTAGCCCCATTCAATATGTCCATCTGGCGCTGAATTACCAGGACTGGGTACAGTATGCCCAAAACGGGGGATCTGCCCCCTTTCTGTACCTGAACATCGAAGTGGTCTTTTAATATCTGAATATCCTATGCGACGTCATCCAAAATATCCGAGATTTATATTCATTCTTGTAGCGTTAACGCTTGTATCATCCTGCAGAAAAAGCAATTACTTCGTCGAAGAAGTGGAGACCGTCACTGATCAGGGAGGGGGAACGGGAACGGTTACCTGGACGAGCGACAGGGAATATATTCTCAATGGATTCGTGTTTGTGAATGACGGTCAAACCCTGACCATTGAGGCCGGTACCGTGATTAAAGCGCGAACAGGGCAGGGAAGCCTGGCCAGCGCCCTGATAGTCGCGCGGGGCGGGACCATCCTTGCAGAAGGCACCAAGATTAACCCCATCATATTCACCGTGGAAGGCGATGATCTGCAGGGCAGCGTTCCTGTGGAAGCAAGAGGCCTCTGGGGAGGATTGATCCTCCTGGGGAATGCCACCATCAATACCGAAGCGGGGGAGGACATGATCGAGGGCATTCCCATCAGCGAGCCCCGCGGAATTTACGGGGGATTTGACGACGATGATAATTCGGGGATCCTTCGCTATGTCTCCATTCGCCATGGAGGCACCAATATCGGGGAAGGAAATGAAATCAACGGGCTGACCCTTGGAGGCGTAGGCCGCCAGACCATCATCGACCACGTGGAGGTGATCTCCAATGCGGACGATGGCGTGGAATTCTTCGGTGGAGCGGTTAACTGCAAAAACCTGGCGGTTTCCTTCTGTGGCGATGATGCCTTCGATATGGACCAGGGTTATCACGGCAAGGGACAGTTCTGGCTCGGCATAAACAGCAATTCAGACAAATGTGCCGAAATCAGCGGCGGATTGCAGGCCATGCCATCACTCCCGGGAAGTCAGCCCATCATCCACAATGCCACCCTGATCCGTCACCCGCTTCAATCGGTCGGAACAGCGATTCATTTTCTCGGGTATGGAGGCGGGTACCTGAACAACTCAATCATCCTGAATCCCCTGGATGGTGTAGCCTTGCAATATTCCGACAATCCCGGGGATACCTGGTCGCTTTTTCAATCGGGCCGCCTCGCTCTGCGCAGCAATGTTCTCTATCCGGATGCGGATCCTGTAAATCCATATTTCGTCTACAGTGATCTGGGGGAGGACGTGACTCAGCAGAATCAGCAGCTGGCAGATTCTGCCGTGGCCTGGCTCACCAGCTTTGAGGATCCCGGGATCTCCGACCAGGATGGATATACCCTGCTGCCTCCATCTACAGCGTTCGAAAATATGGCACCTTTTGAGAGTACATGGTTTGAACAGGTCACCTTTAAAGGGGCCTTCGGATCCAACAACTGGATCGAGGGATGGACCCTGCTTCATGAATCTGGCCTGGTCAATGACTGAATCAGGTAGATTTCTCCCTATCTCAGGCCCTGTGCTCCTGACGGGTCAGATCAAAAACGGTCTTGACGGGGGAAAAGGTCTCTACAGGTACCTCCACGAACAGGGTCAGCCACCGGGCCATGGCTCCGTTCCAGAGGCCTGGAAGCTCCAGGGCCTTCAGGGACTTACCTCCCACTGATTTCTCCGAAATAAACCCCGTATTCTGATCCACATAGTGGGTCAGGTTGAATTTATTTCCCTGGTAGTCGCGAATGCTGCACACCAGATCGACGGGATTAAAATGGGTGGATTCTCTCACCAGCAAGGCCTTTTCCGGGTCTTTCATGTTGATCTGGGAGGACTCCACGATCTGCAGGGATACTTCTCCCGATTCGGAACGGACATAGAAGGGTCCCCCACCCGGCTCACCCTCGTTGCGGACCATCCCGCACACCCTGATGGGCCGGTTCATGGAGGCGATCAGCCATTTTCTCAACTCGCTGGCATCCCAGTCTTCCAGGCGGTCCGGTATGGCCATTCCCAGCCTTTCATGCAGGTAGCTGACCATGCTGTCCATGCGGGTTTTTTCCACCTTTTCATCCCCGTTCAATTGCTGCAGGTAATAAAACACCT
>CBDTYO010000380.1:0-3986 GCA_965364615.1 uncultured Bacteroidia bacterium | reverse complement strand
ATGGCCTCAAGCTCCTTCAGCCGCTTGATGTAGGATTCAACCACTTCGCGGCGGGCTCCCGGACGGGCGCCGGATATGGCATCACAAACCTGTACAATGGGGGCCAGCAAGGTGGTCATCTCAACCTCGTCGTGGTGAGATCCTATGGCATTACAGATCTCGGGTTTCTCCTTGCATTTCTCGGCCAGCTTCATTCCAAATACGGCATGGGGAATCTCCGGTTCATCGTCGGGTACCTTTCCAATGTCGTGCAGCAAACCGGCCCTCCTGGCCAACTTGGCATTGAGTCCCAACTCGGTGGCCATGATGGCACACAGATTGGCCACTTCCCTTGAATGCTGCAACAGGTTCTGCCCATAAGAGGAACGATATTTCATCTTTCCCACCATCCGGGTGAGCTCGGGGTGCAGTCCATGGATGCCAAGATCAATGGCCGTGCGTTTTCCCACTTCGATGATCTCTTCTTCGATCTGCTTTTTGGTCTTGGCCACCACTTCCTCGATGCGGGCAGGGTGGATGCGCCCGTCGGTCACCAGCTGATGCAGGGACAGCCTGGCCACTTCCCTTCTGACAGGATCAAAAGCAGAGAGAATAATGGCTTCGGGGGTATCGTCCACGATCACTTCCACCCCGGTGGCTGCCTCAAGCGCCCTGATGTTGCGCCCCTCACGGCCAATGATCCTCCCCTTCAGTTCATCTGATTCAATGTGGAAGACCGTCACCGCATTCTCAATGGCTGTTTCACTGGCCACCCGCTGGATGGTTTTGATCACAATGTTCTTGGCCTCTTTGTTGGCCGTCATTTTTGCCTCATCCACAATTTCGTTGATCAGGGACATGGCCTCGGTCCGGGCCTCCTCTTTCAGCGATTCTATGAGCTGGGCTTTGGCGCGGCGCGACAGCGCGAAGTAATCATCCGCCGAGAGCCCCGAGATGGTCTCCAGCTGCTCTACCTGGATGCGGTGTGAGCGCTCCAGTTCCTCTTTTTTTCTCTCTATGATCTCAAGCTGCGCATTGAGGTTCTGACGGATGCTTTCAATCTCCTTCTTGTTCCGTTGTATGTCCTCCTGTTTCTGGTTCGTTGAAAGTTCAATCTGCCTGATTTCATTCTCCCTCTGACTCAGCTTGTTATTTTTCTCATTGATGAGTTTCTCATGTTCCTCTTTGAGCTGCAGGAATTTTTCCTTGGCCTGTAATATCTTCTGCTGCTTGATCATTTCGGCTTCACTTTCCGCCTCCCTCAGCAGCTTGCTGTTCTTTCCCTTGACCATGGTGTTGACCAGGAAAAAAGTAATGCCTGCTCCCACCAGCAGTGAAGCACCGCCTATCACAAAATACAGGGCCATAGAAGACTGCAGCATCAATGAATACTTTAACAGTTCCATAGCTTATTCATTTTTAGAAATAAAAAAACCCGCATATCTCTCCAAAACTTTATAAAACCCCAATTTAACATGGGTGGAACTGCCAGACTATGTCAAGCTTCCAATGTCTGAATGATTCAGTATCCCGGCGAACCGGAATTTTGGCCTGCTTTGTATAATCCGAGCTTTGCTCCAAAATAATAAATGTTGAGTTTCAAAAATAATTGAAGAAACAATGCGGGCAAACTCGTTAATATGTGTAAGAACGCTATTACTCTTATTTCAATAATTCATCCAGCTCGCTGCTCAAACTCCCCAACTCCTCTTCCAAAGATACAACATTTTGTTGTTGTTCGCAATCGATCAGGTTAATCACAAACTGAAGTGCCGCCATTGCCATGAAGTCCTGTGTGTCTTTGTCAGTATACCTCTGCTTGTACTGTAGGACTTTATCATTAATCAACTTTGACGCCTTCCTGATCTTCTCCTCGTCCTGTCGTTTTATTTTCAGGGGGTAGAAACGCTCTGCAATCTGCACTTTTATGGAAAGCATATCTTCCATCATCCCCGACTTATCTGTTTAAAAGAGCAATACACTTGTCAATCTCCCGCACTATTCTGTTTATCTGTAACCTGGCATCCTGGTTCTCACCATCAGCCATAATACCCTTTACCAGAGACAATTTCTGGTTTTTCTGTTCAAGTTCGTCGATCAAAGACTGTTTCTGTTGAACCTTATGCTGAAGATCCTCATTCTGTTTTTTCAACTGGTCGTTTTCTTCCTTCTGCTGCTGCAGCATGGATTTGACCGATTGGATCTTCAGCCTGATTCCTTCAATTATTTCAGTCTGTTCAACACTCATTTAACAGAGATATTATACAAATATAGAATTATTTTGATCCGTTTAAAACTTTCAATTCCTATTCTGCCGGGCTTAAAAATAAAAGCATAGTTTTGGGTTTTCAATGCTGGAGAAACATGATGCGCAGAATCCTTTGCCTGTTGATAACTAATTTCCTGGTGGCGTTTGCCTGGGGGCAAAATGCGCCTTCCTTCCACCCTCCCCTGAAGATTCCCATGTACCTTTCCGGCAATTTCGGGGAGATCCGTTCCGACCATTTTCACTCGGGGATCGATATCAAAACCCAGGGGACCACCGGCCATCCTGTTTATGCGGTAGAAGGCGGGTATGTAAGCAGGATCAAGGTCCAGGCCAACGGCTATGGCAAATCCATATATATTTCCCACCCCAATGGCTACACCTCCGTGTACGGGCACCTGGACGCCTACAGGGAAGATATTGCCAGCTATGTGAAGAACATGCAATATTCCAGCCAATCCCACCCGGTGGATCTTTACCTGTCGGCAGAAACTTTTCCCCTGGAAAAAGGCGAATTCATTGCCAATTCAGGAAATTCCGGAGGATCCTCAGGGCCACATCTGCATTTCGAGATCAGGAATTCGGCCAACCAGCATCCCACCAATGTACTGAGTTATGATTTCGACATCAGTGACCAGGTTGCCCCCAGGTTTCTTTCACTGAACCTCTTTCCCCTGGAGGAGGGGTCCCATGTGAACGGAGCCAGAGATAAGCTTTCCATCGGTCTGGTGAAAGACCGGGGCTACTATGCGGTTCCCTGGGGTACATCCCTGAGGGCTGCCGGCTCGCTGGGCATGAGCGTAGAGGTATTTGATTACCTGAATGGTGCATCCAACCGGTGCGGGATCTATACCCTGGAAATGTATGTGGATGAGACCCTCACTTACAGGCATGTGATGGATGAATTTGCTTTTTCCGAAACGCGGTACATCAATGCACACATTGACTATCCCCTTCGCACCCTTACAGGAAAGAAGGCGCACCGGCTCTACCGCCTGCCCAACAACCGCCTGCGCATCTATGATCGGCAAGCCGGAAATCAGGTGCTGGTGGTGAAGGAAAACCGGGACTACCGGGTTCGCATTCTGGCGACCGATGTGGCAGGAAACAGGGCGGAACTACGGTTCACCCTGAAAGGGGATCCCTTCACAAAAGTCCCCGCAGTCAAAGCAGATGGCCATGTGAAAACCATGAAATACGGGCAGGCCAACAGCTTCACGCATGACCAGCTCAGGGTCCTTATCCCGGCCCATGCCCTGTATGAAGACATGGAATTCACCTTTGGCACCACGCCCCCTGCTTACGGCGCAATCACTCCATTTTACCAGGTCGGCAGCGAGGAGGTCCCGGTTCACGCAGCCTACACCCTTTCCGTAAAGTGTCCGCCCATGGATCCTTCCCTGCAACAGAAACTGTTACTGATCACAAGGAACGACCAAAACGAAATGGCTCCTGCGGGAGGGGAATATACCGACGGGTTCGTGGTGGCCAGCCTGAGGAACTTTGGTTCCTTCGCCATTGGTCTGGACACCATTGCCCCCACCATCACCCCAAGAAACGGAACAGCTACGGGAGACCTGTCAGGAAAAGACAAACTCAGTTTCACCATCCTGGACGATCTTTCGGGAATCGAACACTACGAGGGCTATATTGACAACCGCTGGGCCCTCTTTGAATATGACCCCAAAAACGATCTGCTGGTGTACCAGTTCGACGAGGAACGCATTGGCCGGGGAAGGGA
>CBDTYO010000379.1:0-3988 GCA_965364615.1 uncultured Bacteroidia bacterium | reverse complement strand
GCAGGAACTTGCTCCCCGCACCGCCCACGTCAAGCTGCCCATTCTCATTCCGGGCGAAAAGGGAATCACCAGCGTGGAACCCCTGAAAACTTTCTATGAAAGTCTCCCTGAAATTGCCGGCATGGAGGGGCTTCTGGATGCCAGCATCTTTGTCGGAATGCCGTGGACGGATGTCTACAGGGCAGGTATGAGCGTCCAGGTAGTGGCAGAGAGCGAGGAGCATTATATGAAAGCTCAGCATCAGGCCCGGACCCTGGCAAAGGCCATTTGGGACGCCCGATTCCAGCTTGATTTCGACGTGCCCACGGCCCCCATTGATGAGGCCATCAGCATGGCTCAGGAAGCAGACTCTACTGTATTTATAACGGATTCGGGCGATAATGTGACAGCAGGAGCAGCGGGGGATGGCACCCTGGTCCTGGAGCGCCTGCTTGCACATCAGGTCCGGGATGCCGTTCTGGCGGGCATCGTGGATCCGGAGGCTGTGAACCTTTGCGTGGAAGCAGGGCCAGGTGCTGAGCTTTCCTTTTCGGTGGGTGGGAAAATCGACCATGTATACAGCCAGCCGTTGCCCATTGGGGGAAAGGTTTTGCGAATCCATACAATGGGAGATGATCCGTCGCAGGTAGCGGCGGTTTTGCAGGTGGAAGGCATCACACTGGTTCTCGTGGACCGGACCATGGCCTTCACCCATCCCGATCAATTTCAGAGCGTTGGTATAGACCCGCTGGCACACAAGATCGTTGTGGTCAAAGAGGGTTACCTTTTTCCGGGGCTCCGGGCCATAGCTCCCCACACCATCATGGGACTGACCCCGGGTTTTGCGAACCAGATACTCGAGGAACTGGAATACACCCATGTTCACCGGCCCATCTATCCCCTGGATCCCGGGATGCTTTGGTCCGCAGACCCGGATGCTTCAGGGAAACAATAAAAGATCCTGTAATTATTTATTGGCTTTTGATCATGGTCAGCACCATCTTGAATTTTTCACTCGCATGCAAGGCATGTGGTACATGGGCCGGCATGATGATGTTCTCGCCAGCTACTAGATCATGCGATTCTCCATCTATAAGCACTTCGGCCTGGCCATCCACGATGGAAACCACGGCATCGAAAGGAGCTGTATGCTCGCTTAATCCCTCCCCTTTGTCAAAGGCAAACAGGGTGATGTTTCCGGTGTCCTTCTTTAAAACATGCTTGCTGACCACCGCATTGTCTGAATACGCAATGCTGTCCGTGAAGGAAAATCTGCTTCCCTTATCAAATTCATTAGACATGGTATGTTCTTTTGATTTTTAGCATTTTCGCTTTGCCTCTTCTTGGGCTTGTTACTCTCTATTTCAATTGAAATGCCGGGTTGTAAATCAGGCCGATCACATTGCCCCAGGGATCTTTCACGGTGGCCACCTTCAGGGGATCACCCACGCTTTGTGGCTTTTCATGCTCAGTAGCGCCTGATTCAATGAAGTGCCTGTATACCTTTTCTATGTCCTCCACTCCCCAGTAGGTGACCACGCCTTCTGCCTTATCAGTGACCGGATCCTCCTCAAGCAGCAGACCAAGCTCATATCCACCGATATTAAATCCCACATAGTAAGGCTCATCCCAATAGGGTTCCATTCCGAAGGCCTTGGCATACCACCTTTTGGCCTTTTCCATGTCAGCTACCTTGTAGATGCATGTCCTTAATCCTAAAATGTCTGTTTTTTTCATTTTGTATTCTCCGTCAAAAACCACCTTCCAGTCAGAACCGCCATCCTGGCTCACGCTCCAGGTCTGCCGCACCGATCCATTCTCCATGCTTTCCCAAACAATTCTGTTCAAGCCCCGTTCCGCATCTCCGTGCTCCACATCATCCAGGACCATTCTGCCTTCCACGAGACCACCACTCAGAAAAAGCGTGAGTCCCGAATTATCGATCCAGTATTGTTCCCAGCGCTGCCTGGCCGGATTGTACTTGTTCAGGCTTTTGCCCTGGTACTGGCCCCGGGCCACCGCATAGTTCTCGAGCAAACCCACCCCATCCAGGATGGATTCGATCCGGCTATGTCCGACCAGGGTGTCGGTGTTATATTTGTAAACCTCCCAGCTTCCCAGCCAGAAATCAAACTGATGATAAGCTTCTGCCGAATCCGTTTGCTGAGGCTGGGCCATGAGCTGCTGGCCGGTAATGAGAAACAATAACAGGATCGTGCTTTTCATGGTGGACTTTTTTTGGGTGATTTGTTCATGGCACCAGGCCTATCGGTATGAGGGGATGAATTCCTCCCGAACTGCTTCACTGATCAATGCGGGGGGAAGGAGCCCCAGCGAAAGTACGAAATCATGAAATGCCAGGGGGTCGAAGCTGTTTCCCAGGCTCAGTTCGGTCTCAGCCCTGAGCTCCATCATCCGCAAGTAGCCATTCAGGTAAGAGGTTGCCTGACCGGGTCCCCTGAACCGGTACCGCTCCAATTCAGATCTTACCAGGGCCTCGGACAGTACAATCTCTTCCTGCAAAACATGCCTGGCCTCCTCCTCCGAAATGGTTCCCAGATTGAGTCCCGGATCCAGAAACGCCCTGCCCGACCTGACCAGCCTGCTCCAGAGGGTCATAAACTGGCCCTCCACCGGAAGAAAAGGCTGAATGATCTCTTCGGCATAAAGTGCCCATCCCTCCACGTTTACACTGTTCATGGCAAATATCATCCGTGCCTGGGAGACTCCTCTCTCCACCATGGCGGTGAACTGCAGCTCGTGACCGGGACGTCCTTCGTGGGCTGTCAGTGGCCAGGCGGCTGCCTTGTGGGTAAAATCGTCGACCATCAGTGCAGAACCATCTGAGCCGCCTGACACCTTAAGCGGCAGGACAAATTCACCATATTCCCCGGTGTTGCCTATGAGCCGGGGCGGACTCATAAAGGGAGAAGGGGTTGATGCACTTTCTGCTTCACTGGCCAGGCGTATGGTCATGTTTCTGTCCGGAAGGGTCAGCAATCCTTCACGCCTGACAATGGATTCTATCTCATCGATCACCTGATTGTACAGGGGCAATGTGGAAGCGCTGTCGAGCTGTTCCTTCTTCAGGGAACGTATGACATCCCGGTAGTCGTTGCTGGGATAATCGTGCTCCCGGGCGATGATATTGGCCAGGACCTGCATCTGTGTCTGCAACTCCTTGAACGTGACCTTTGCCCTTCGTTGAAGTTCATCGATGGGCATGTCCACTCCATAATCCTTCAGGTTTGAAGCATATATTTCCGGTGGCAGCCTAAAATCGGTTCTGGACTGTGGCAAAATGGTTTCCCGCACGTATTTCTCATAGCGTTCCAACTGTTCCCGGAGCGCCCTGTAATCCTTTTGATACCCCCTGATGCCGTATTTTTCAAACAAGGTCCCGATCTCCTCCATGTATTGATGACTGGTGGTCAGATCCCGTTCCAGCTGATCTTTAAAGGGAGGCAGGCGGTCCGGCTGAGATGTCCATTCGCGCTGCATATCTTCCATGGCAAGCACTGGATAGGGCCGGTAGCCCTTTTCTGTGCCCGCATACTTCCTCAGGCGAACCAGGGCTGCTTCCCTGCGCCCGGCAGGAACGCGGTCCTCCAGGAGGCTTTTGATCCCGTTATACATGCTGCCGGCGACAGGATGGTAAGGGAGCAATAGGGAATCCTCCAAGGCACCGCTCTCCATGCCATCGGAGACACTGGATATCAATATCTGCAAGTCCTGTTTCAGCGCCCGTTCATTTTCTTTTTCGTATGCAGAAAGAAAATAATTCCGGGCTTCTTCAAGGTCTTTGGTTTCCCTGTCCCGAAAACCGGCCGAAAGATCGCTGATCTCCTCATCATAGCCCTCCACCCCTATCCGGGCAGCTGATTCGGGATTATGCCTGGCCATCACCTCCAGAAGTTTCGCTGCATAGGCATCGCTCTTTGCCACCCAGTCATGCGCATCCTGGGCCTGGAGAGGCTGAAAACCTGACAGGCCGATCAGGATAGATAGC
>CBDTYO010000378.1:0-4002 GCA_965364615.1 uncultured Bacteroidia bacterium | reverse complement strand
TATCATCTGTTCAGGGGTGGCTCCGGATTCCATGCCTTGAAAATGCTCAATGGTGAACTGATCGAGGTCTTTCATCTGAATGATTACCCCACTTCCAAACCGAGGGAAGAGCAAGGAGATGCAGACAGGGTATATCCGGGCGATGGAGGCGCTCCCTGGCACCAGATATTGACCGACCTGAAGAACATGGGGGGTGAAAAAGTGCTTTCCCTGGAACTCTTTAACCGGAGCTACTGGGAAAAGGATCCCCTGGAGGTGGCGCAGACCGGATTGCTGAAAATGAAATCCCTAATTGGAGAAATTGCCTGAAATCTAAAGATTTCCCTATTTTTACCTTTCCATTGTAAACTATGACGGTCACCCGGCACATAGCATGGCTGCTGCTGATTTGTTTCTCAGCTTTCCTGGGACACAGCCTGGTTCCCCATCACCACCATACGGAAGCCTTTCTGAATCCCATTGCCACCGACTGTCCTGTCCAACATGATGCACATCATGGTTGTGATCTGCCCGATGACGGGAAAGATCCACACCAGGGAGATCCCTCCACCCATTGTCATGCATTTAATGACATGGTGTTTGAAAAGCACCAGGTCCGTGCTTTTACCATGATTTCTGTCCATGCCCAGGTGCTGTTGCCATCCTATCCGGACCCGGTTCCGGATCCCCAGATTGCACAGATGGCTTATAGATACAATGGGCTGAAATTCCCACTGAGGATCATTGAATTAGGCGGTTCACAGGATCTCCGTGGACCTCCTTCAGTGGCCTGATATTTCCCTCCCATCCTGAGGCTTACTGCGGCGTGCACCATGCATGCCGCTGGCAGTTATTATTCAAAATCAATTACCATGAAAATAAAATTCATCACATTGGCCATCCTGGCTTTGGTCTTGGCCTGCAACAGGTCCGCCATGCACGAAGACGAAGCACATCTGCATGCGGATGAAGTTTCACAATATACCCTGTTTGGCGATCAGCTTGAGTTCTACATAGAACACGATCCCCTGGTGGCCGGCGAAGAAACCCACTTCCTGGTGCACCTCACCCGCTTGGATACTTATGAACCATGCACCAGCGGCTCCCTTAGCGTTCTTTTGGATGGTGTATCGGTGACTTCAGGACCCTCTGAACCAGGAATATTTATCGTTCCCTTTATCCCGGAAAAAGAAGGGTCCTTCCATGCTGCATTCCAATATAAAGGAGATCAGATTCATGAAGAGGTCGAAGAACATGTGAAGGTCTATAAAACCCATGAAGAGATCCACGATTCAGAACCCGAAGGGGATAGCCACACCCATGGGGCAAACACATTGGGAGAAATCGGATTTCCCAAAGAACGGGCCTGGCAAAGCAGTTTCAGGGTCAAAGAGATCCGACCAGAACCTTTCAGGTCCGTGATCATCACCAGCGGTGAAATTGTGGCCATGCCCGGAGAAAAGAAGAATGTAACATCCTCTGGCCAGGGAATTGTCCGCTTTGCCGACACCCACCTGGTACAGGGATCCCGGGTGACAGAGGACCAGCTGCTGTTTACCCTTTCTTCCGAAAATCTGGTGGAGGACAATGTGAAGTTGCGCTACGAAGAGGCTAAAAACAGGTTGTCCAAGAGTCGAAGTCAGTACCAGCGCCACCTGATCCTGCATACACAGGAGGCCGTTTCTGAGAAGGAATACCAGGAATCCGAGGCAGCCTATGTGGAAGACAGTCTGCGCTATTACAGTCTGGCGGAAAATATTTCTGAGGGCGGCATCAGGGTGGTGGCACCGGTATCGGGAAGCATTCATGAATTAAGGATTTCTGATGGAGAATATACCGATCCCGGAATGATCCTGGCCATCCTCTCCACCAACCGGAATCTGATGCTCAGGGCAGACCTTCCCCAACAATACTATAGCCAGCTCAAACAGATCGAAACCGCTCATTTCAGACCCGCCTATTCCAAACAGGTCTTTGCAGTGGAAGAAATGGGAGGATCCTTGCTGGCCGCGGGAGAATCTGTCGCTGAAAACAACCATTACCTGCCCGTTATTTTCCGTCTGGAAAACGATGGACAATTGCTGGAGGGGGCCTTTGCCGAGGTGTATTTGCTTACGTCCGCAAAGCGAGATGTGCTTTCAGTCCCTGTGAGTGCCCTGGGTGAGGAACAGGGAGGATTATACCTCTATGTGCAGATGACCGGAGAGAGCTACACCAAACGTTATGTGGAGACCGGTGAGCAAAACGGCCGCCAGGTGGAAATCACCCGTGGTTTGCTTGCTGGCGAAAGGGTGGTGACAGAAGGGATGACCCTGGTCAAAGCAGCCTCCATGGCCACGGGTGAAATTGAAGACGGACACAGCCATTAAACAGAATACCATGCTAAATAGAATCATACAATACTCCCTGGATAACCGGATGCTGGTAGTTTTTCTGTCGGTTATTTTACTGGCAGGAGGCATATTTACAGCCCGGGAGATGGAAATCGACGTGTTCCCCGATCTCACCGCTCCCACCGTGGTGGTGCTGACCGATGCCCATGGCATGGCAGCCGAAGAGGTGGAAAGACTGGTTACCTTCCCCATCGAATCAAGCCTCAACGGGGCCACAGATGTAAGAAGGGTACGATCCAGTTCTTCCTACGGATTTTCCATTGTCTGGGTGGAATTTGACTGGAATACGGATATTTACAGGGCGAGACAGATCGTGAGTGAAAAACTACCCACCATTGCAGCCCTCCTTCCCAATCACATCGAAGCACCCCTGCTGGCCCCCCAGACTTCCATCATGGGGGAAGTGATGCTGGTGTCCCTTACCTCCGATTCACTTTCCCTGTTTGACCTTCGAACCATTACAGACAAACAGGTGCGACAGAGGCTCCTGTCGGTGACCGGGGTCTCCCAGGTGGTGGTGATCGGCGGATTTTCCAAAGAGTACCAGGTACTGGCCGATCCTTATAAAATGAAATACCACGATGTGAGCCTGGATGAGTTAATCTCCACAGCTGAAAATACCAACAGCAATGCCGCAGGAGGGATCATCAATCAATACGGACAGGAGTATGCCGTGAGGGCCACCCTTCGCTCCACCCTTCCGGAAGATATAGGATCGGGTGTGATCCGCATCAGGAATGAGAAGCCGGTGAAGATTTCGGATGTGGCAGAAGTAAAAATCGGGCATCCCGACCTCATTGGGGATGCCTACCTGGACCTGGAACCTGCGGTGATCATGACCATATTGAAACAACCCAATGTGAACACCCTGATACTCACTGAAGAGGTTGAAAAAGCGCTGGATGAACTATCCGCCACCCTGCCTGCCGGTGTGGAAATCAATTCCAGGATATTCAGACAGGCCGATTTCATGAAACGCTTCCAGATCTGTTTGCACACATACTTCTACGCCGGTGACGCGGCCTACGGTGGTCATTTCATAGGTGTCCACAACCGCTCTGGCGTCCTGCCCTTCCGGGGTATCTTCATTCGCCAGCGTCAGCGTGCCGTTGGCGCCTGTATAAACATTTGTCATAGCCATGAGAAAGTGCCTCCGTTTACTCTAGTTGTCAGTAATCAGTGGTCAGTCAGCAGTTTGCGAACTCACTGCCGTTGACTGGTTACTGATTTCCGTTTACCGTTCGCTCTATTCCAGGAACATCGTGACTTTGATGAAGTCAATGCTGAAAACCGGTCGCAGGACGATGGTGACGCGGGCGATGCCCTTCCGTTCTTCATCCCGCGTGGCCGACACATCGAGGTCGTAGCTGATCAACATTTCGTCATCCACCATCTCGGCCAGAAAGCTGTTAATGGTGGCCCGCATGGCGCCGCGCACGCGCTCATTGTTCAGAAGACCAATATAGGGATCGGCGGCGGAGCGCACGCCGTATTTGGCAAAGTCCACAATGCGCCGGGTGGTAATCTGGTGCCAGGCAGTATTGGTCGAGGTAGTAATACCTTTAACAATCCTAAAACCAAATTTGTTTTCCAGTGCCAACACACGATTTTGTACCAATTGGATCAACTG
>CBDTYO010000377.1:0-4008 GCA_965364615.1 uncultured Bacteroidia bacterium | reverse complement strand
CTGCGAGATCAACCAGATAGAGGTGCTGCCTGAATCCGGTTTTCTGAAGATTTATAACCACCCGGAGGAAACCCTGGCCTACTTCCCTGAAAGCCTGGTGGAATTGCCGGGGGGAGGGTTTGTGTTTCTTTCGGCCGTGAAGGATGAAAACGACGACATAGAGTATCCCTATACCCACCTGGTCCGGACCACGGCTTCGGGAGAAGTCAGCTGGTCGCTGGACTTCGATTGGAGGGCCCCGGCCTCCACACTTATGCTGCTCGACGGATCGGTGGGATTCGTGGCCATGAACGAGCAATTCGATGCCTTCCTGGTGCTGGTCAATCCTGCCAGCGGAGAGGTCACGGTTCAACATGACCTGGAGATGACCATGCCGCTCTATGCCTACCACGATGGCCTGAACAACCTGGTGGTACTGGGTTATGATTTTGTGACCCGGTCCTCGTGGATTTCCCTTTACAATGGCAATTATCAGCTGCAACGAAGCAACAAGCTTCCTGTGAATACCGACCTGGAATACCTGGTGCAGAGGCACCTCAACAAGACGGGGCAGGATTATCCCTTCTTTATCGGGCCATACACCAACGCTCCGGGCGGAGGATACTTTGTGAATTGCTTTTACAATTACACCTTGCGGACCGTATTCCTTGACCAGGCTTCCCTTACAGCCACGGGGGACCTGTATTCTTTCCAGACCGAGGAAGGGATCAGTTCGGTGATACAGAAATCAGCCTCCCTCTTTGGCCTGACCAGCTATTATGAAGGCAACAATTACATCGTGCCGGGGGCTGAAATCAATGTCAATGCCAGTGCCAATATTAAGGATCTGCCGGCCCAGGCCCTATATGAGCTCACTTACAGGGCCGAGGTCATTGCCGGGAAGCTCGACCTGGATACGGCCTCCTATTCCCTGTATATCTCCCAGACCAATGACAATTCCCTGGTCATCTACCAGTATGAGCAAGAAAGCGATGAGCTGATCAACACCCACTACCGGGAGTTCGATCAGCGTGTGGTGGTCAATGAGTTTATTCAGACGCAGGACCAGGGGATCGCCATCCTGGGGGGCATCTACATCCTGGGCAAATACCAGCGGCCCCTGCTGGTCAAATTGCCCGTGGATCTTTTCCTTCCCGAATCAGAGTAAACCTGAGTCTCCCTCCTGATTAAAGTTTCAGGAACTTGCTGCTGTAGCTGCTTCCGCGATGGATCATCTGCAGGTGGTACATGCCATTCTCCAGGTCAGAAACATCCAAGCCAAAGGAGTTGGGACCAAAAACCCCTTCCCCCTGGAGGGATTTGACCTTCCTGCCTGCTGCGTCTATCACATGCAGGCTCACTTCTCCCCTGAGTTCCAGCTGCACCTGGATGTGCAGCTGATCCTGCACCGGGTTGGGATAGACCAGCAGCGATGTGGGATTCTTTCCGGGGGTGTAGTCCGAAATACCGGTGGTGTTCACGATGTGCAACTTATCGTCCACCCACTGATCGAACCCGGTCTGGATCAATGCTTCATTGTCTCCTTCAAACCAGTCCTGGATCACCGAGGTATAGATCCTGCGGTAATCGATGTTGTAGACCAGGTTGTAGTTGTTCATGTCCTCCACCTTCAGGCTTGGATTGACCCCGTAAATGCCATTGTTCAGCTGTGTGCCGAATACAAACACCGGCGTAGCTGTGCCATGGTCCGTTCCGTAGGAAGCATTGGATTTGGCCCGCCGGCCGAATTCGGTGAAGGTCAGGGATAATACCTTATCGTCGATGCCCAGGTTGGCCAGGTCGTCGTAAAAAGCCTTGACGGCTCCGCTCAGGTTGTGCAGGAGGGCTGCATGTACGCCCAGGCTGGGATCGTTCTCATCCACCTGCTCTCCATGGGTGTCAAAGCCCCCGATCCGGCAGAGAAAGATCTTGGTTTTCACGCCCCCTTTGATCAGCCTGGCAATGAGCTTCAGCTGACTGCTCAGGTTGTTGGCCCGGATGGGCGAGGCATAGGGGTATACTTCCGGGTAGTCCACACCGGAGTTGCTTCCTGCATCATAGACCTCTTTCAGGCGCCCGGCATACTGGTTCGATTTCTTTTCAAACTCCATGATGTACCTGAGTTCATCCCCGGCATGGCTGTCGGGAAAGGCAATGGGCGGATCGACCCCCACGCTGTTGATCAGCTGGTAGAACTGTTCGGGACTCCCGATATTGAGCCCGATGGGAATGCCATTCTCCCGGTGAAAGGCCAGGGAAAGGGTCCCGCTCAGTTCGATCCCGATGGGATCTTCCATGGTTTCGCTGGGATAGGCATCGGGATAGCCCGGATAGATATTGTCGAGGTAGCGCCCCATCCATCCGCTCTGGTAATTGTTGTTTCCCGATTCATCGCCTCCCATAAATACCACATCCCGTCCCCTGAAGTGGGACAGGTTCATGTCGGGATACCCCACATTCTGGATGATGGCCACCTTCTCCTGGTCGTACATCTCCTTAAAGGCCAGCATCTCGGGGTGAAGCCCCACCCTGGCATTCTCCTCCACGGTATTGTCCACTTCCAGGTAGGACCGGGTTCCTGTGTGTTTGATGGCAATGTTGGGGCGAAGGTTGTAGTAATCGTCGTATTGGGATATGGGGATCAGGGTATTGAGCCCGTCATTGCCCCCGTGCATCTGGATAAACACCAGTACCTTGTCATTCACGCTGTCCGCAGCCATCTGCTTCAAGGCAGGATTGCCTGCCAGCAGATTCAGTGGAACACCTCCCAGGGTCAGACCGGCAGCGCTTCCATAGGCCACATTCCTTATAAAATGTCTTCTCTTCATGGCTCTTAGTATAGTTGAAATTCAGGGGTTTCAATGAGGGAGCTCAGCAATAGTTCCAGCAGGCTCCGAACCACAGTGTCATCGCTGGTGATAATGTAACTGTCCCATTCCTGGCGCCAGAGGCCCCGTGCATAAACCAGGTCCGTTCCCGTGTAATCGAGAAAGACCGTGTAGAGGAAATAGTCGTAGCGTTCCTGGGTGGGGGCCAGTGGAAAGAGGTGGCCCACAAGCACGTCCATCAGCTCGGCAGCATCTCCGGGATCGGTGAGGTTACCGGAATTTCTCACCCAATCGACGATGTCCAGGGCAAAGGTGCGTGTGGCCGACTGGTCCAGGGTCCCCATGAGTATACCGGCACTCTGGTAGCGGTGGGCCAGGGCATAGGTGGTGATCCAGTTCCGGTTGTAGGCCGGTATCTGGTGATAGGCGGGATATCCGGCCACTTCGAACGGCTCATAAAAATTCAGGCCCTGGTCTACCAGTTTGCCAACCACATAGCCCATGTCCTGGTAGAAAGTGGCCGTCTCGGTCTCCCGGTCGGGAAAGGGGACTTCAAAAAGCCTGAAGAGTCCGGTCCATACATCCACCGGCGACTTGATCAGGGCGCCCACATTGTCGTTCTCACTCACGGCATCATCCGCATCGAAAAAATGCTCGCTTTTTAACAGGAGCTTCAGGGCCTCGATGAGCACGAAATCCTTGTCGATCAATTCCTGGGCCAGGGGAGCGATGATGTCCGCTTCGACCTCAGCAGAGATAAAATGATACACAAAAAAACGGTAAAGCTTCCTGGCAATGAAACGGGCAGTCTCCGCCTGGGCAAACATCATTTCTATCATGGCATCCAGTTCGCCATAGGCAGCTTCTGCGGTCGCAAATCCTTCCACCAGTTCGGCCGGCTCAATGATGGCCCCACCGAATTTGGGGAAAAGACCTTCTGCCCCGCATCGTGTTCGGTGGCCAGTTCCGTGATCCCGTTACCGGCCAGGTGGGAGCGCATCTTTCCCGCCGGAAGGCTGGTATCCGGATCCAGATACGCAAAGGTATCGTCCAGTTCCCAGCCGGTAAGTACCCGGGTGGCTGCCTTGATATCGTCTTCGGTATAGTTTGTATAATCCCCTTCGGCGATCTGGGGCCCCTTCCCGATGCCATAGAGTTCAAACATCTCCCTGGCAAAGTTCTCGTTGGGCGAATTCTTCTT
>CBDTYO010000376.1:0-4032 GCA_965364615.1 uncultured Bacteroidia bacterium | reverse complement strand
GGGCGGGAAGATATGGGTGGAAAGGATTTACCAAGGACATCGGCTGGCTGGATTTGGAAAACGGGGGGAAGATCATCGAAGCCCCCATGTCCACCCTCCGCATCCTTGGCAAGGAGATCCCAGCCTGCGGGGGCGGCTATCTGAGGGTATTTCCCTATTTCTTTACCAATCATGCTTGCAAGGTGATTGGCCGAAGCAGGCCCGTGAATCTTTACCTGCATCCCTATGAGATCGATCCTCCTCCCTTTCAACCCTTTTACATGGAGGAGGTACGCCAGACCTCTTTAAAAAGCAGGGCCAAGTTGAAAACCTACTGGTTCAACAGAAAAACTGTCCTGCCCAAACTCAGGGGCCTGCTGGGTTCCTATCATTTCAATACCATGAGAAGTGTGATTAACACAAAGTTAGAAACAGCCTTAGGCTTAGAATCAGAAATATGAAACTACGCGACTTTATCAAACGAAGCCAGTACCTGCTTTACTACTTCAAGAAAATGGACTGGCCCAAATACAAGAAATTCTTTCGCTACGCCCGTAAGCAAACAGGCAGGGGTTTCCTCGGTCTATTCTCAGACAATATCCGCTGCATGTACAGGTACAACATCGGGGTGATCGACTACTTTCTTTTCAGGTTTTATGAAAAAGACCCTGCCGAGCGTGCAAAATGGGTGGGCACCGGGTATAAATATGAATATGACCTGGTGATGAACCCCAAAAGCACCAGGCAAATACTGGAGAACAAGATCCAGTTCTATGAGGCTTATGCCCCCTTTGTGCTGCATGCGGTGTGTACCATCGAGGACATCAAGAATCAAACAGAAAAGGCCAGGCGGGTGCTGCAGAATCCCACCGGAAAGATCGTGGTCAAGGATTCCCTGGGGCAATGTGGCTGGGATGTGGAAATCCTCAACCGTGCGGACCACGACGAGGCCTCCCTGCTCAAATACATGAAATCCAAGGGTTTTGATCTGGCGGAGGAATTCATCATCCAACATCCGGAGATATCCCGGTTGTCTGATTCCGGGGTAAACACGGTCCGGATCATTACCCAGCTGAACAAGGATAATGAGGTGGAGATCCTGGGTGCCCGGATGCGCATCTCCGTGAATACCTGGGTGGATAACCTGGCCTCCGGGAATATAGCAGCACCAGTCGATCTGGAGACAGGCCGCCTGAACGGACTCGCCGTATACAGCGATATCACCAAACCCAAGGAAGCCACCCATCCGGTATCCGGAATAGAGTTGATGGATTATCAGATCCCCCTCTGGGAGCAATGTCTGGACCTGGTTACAAGGGCAGCCCTGCACCGTCCCGAAAACCGGGCAGTGGGATGGGATGTGGTGCTGACCGAAAAAGGGCCAGAGTTGCTGGAAGGGAACCACAACTGGTGTAAGATCCTTTGGCAGATCCCCATAGATACGGGTTTGAAGCATGTGTTGGTGAAACACCTGGAAGAATTGCCCCCTGAGCTGCGGAATCGGAAATAGTTCAGTAAATTGACTCCAAATCAGCGTTTGTATGTACCCTTACCTAAAGCGTGGGCTTGACTTTTTATCCTCCTTCCTGGGACTGGTCCTGCTGAGTCCGTTGCTGTTGCTTCTGATGGTCCTGATCCGCATGCAACTGGGGGGACCTGTTTTTTTTACCCAGGAAAGACCTGGCTTGAAAGGCCGGGCTTTCCGCATGGTAAAATTCCGGTCCATGACCAATGAGCGGGACGAAAACGGGAAGCTGCTGCCCGACCAGATGCGCATCACCTCCCTGGGCCGCTTTCTGCGAAAGACCAGCCTCGATGAGCTTCCCGAACTGTTCAATGTGCTCAGGGGGGATATGTCGGTGATAGGGCCAAGGCCTTTGCTGATGAAGTACCTTCCCTATTATACCGACCGTGAGATGAAGCGCCACCAGGTCAGGCCAGGCATTACAGGCTGGGCCCAGGTGAATGGCAGGAATCTGCTGGAATGGGATAAGCGCCTGGAGATGGATGTGGAATATGTGGAAACCATGAGCCTCTGGCTTGACATCAGGATCCTTTTCAGGACGGTGGCAGATGTGCTTCGGCAGAGCGATGTACTGACCGTGTCCAGTGAGACAGTGCCTGATTTTGATGATTACAGGAAAAAGAAGCAGAATCTGAGCGATGCAGGTCAATAGGATTTCTGGCAAGCTGCTTCCTTCCGGCCAGGCAGTGCATGTGGCCAGGGATGATTTGTACCCCCTGTATTACGGAGGAAACAAGGCCAGGAAAATGTCCCGCATTATGGAGGAGATGGAGCAAGGTTCCTTTGATGCGGTGGTAAGCACCGGGGGCATCCAGTCCAACCACTGCCGGGTGGTGGCCCTGGCCTGTGCTGAAAAGGGCTGGAAGTGCAAACTGGTTTTGCATGGATCGGAGGAGCAGTTTCACGCAGAAAAAGGGAATGCCTTGCTGATGCGTCTTGCGGGAGCTTCCCTGGAATTCGTGGAGAGCCCGGACATTGGACCGGCCATGGACCGGGCCATGCAGGACCTGGAAGCGGAAGGACGCCGACCCTATTACCTGTATGGAGGGGGCCACAACCGTTCAGGAGTAATGGCCTACAAGGAAGCCATGCAGGAATTTGACCGGGCCTGGACCTTCGGGGCGCCGCCGGATTACATTGTTCTTGCCTCAGGAACAGGTTCTACCCAGGCGGGTTTGCTGGCAGGGTGCCGGTTGTTGGGATGGTCTCATACCCGGGTCATTGGGATTTCCGTGGCCCGTAACCGCGATCGCGGGCAGGCGGCCATTCTGGAATCCCTTGATTTTATTGGAGAACCGCCGGAATCCTACCTGGATCAATTTGAATTCCTGGACGACTATACCTTCGGTGGCTATGGCCTTTATACCCGGGAACTGGATCAATTTACCCGCAAAACGGCCAGGGAGACCGGACTCATACTGGACAATACCTATACCGGGAAAGCCTTCTTCGGAATGTTGGATCTGATGGCCAGAAGGCCATTGGAGGGATCGTTGGTCTTCTGGCATACAGGCGGCCTTTTAAACTTAATGCACTAATTATGAATGTACTGTTTACCTGCGCCGGGAGACGCAATTACCTCCTGGAGTATTTCAAAGAAGCCATGGGCAGCAAGGGCCAGGTGATAGCTGCCGATATGAGTAAAACCGCTCCAGCCATGGCTGTGGCCGATGTGGCACATGTGGTTTCTGATGTGTATGCCACAGGATATGTGGATCAGATCTTCGAGATTTGCCGCCAGGACCAGGTCGATCTGCTCATATATTTGAATGACCTGGAGCTTCCCATCCTGTCCCCGCACAAGAAGAAATTTGAGGAAGCTGGAACCCGCTTGCTTATTTCGGACGAAAACGCCATTGACATTTGTTTCGATAAGCATCGGACGGTGCAGTTTTGTGAGGAACTGAACATCGGGACCCCGGCTACCTATCTGAACCTGGATGAAGCCAGGAAAGCCCTCGAAACCGGTGCATTGTCTTTTCCTGTGGTGGTAAAGCCCCGCTGGGGAAGTGCCTCCATAGGCCTTGAGTTTCCTGCCGACATGGAGGAAATGGAGCTGGCTTATCGCCTGGTGACGCTCAGGGTGGGACGCAGCATACTCTCCGAAGCCAGCAAGGAGGACATGGAGCGATCCGTGATGATCCAGGAACTCATCCCTGGTACTGAATACGGTCTGGATATCCTGAATGACTTTTCGGGCCGGACCGTGCAGGTATATGTCAAGGAAAAGCTGGCCATGCGGGCAGGAGAAACTGATAAATCCGTGCTCAGGAACAAACCTGAGCTGGAGGAACTGGGATACCGTGTGGGGATGGCCCTGAAGCACATCGGAAATGTGGATTGCGACATTTTCGTAAAGGACGATCGCCACTACCTCCTGGAGCTGAATCCCCGGTTCGGGGGAGGCTATCCTTTCTCTCACATGTCGGGGGCCAATGCGTGGCCTGCCACTCGGCCTACCGGATTCACTGAGAAGCGGACAGGGGCTGCGGCTGTGGCAGCCGCGCGGACAACAGCAGCGCCACCGA